>CAZSTE010000154.1:0-2686 GCA_964609735.1 uncultured bacterium | reverse complement strand
ACCGCTCCATTCAAATCCCTTCTTATTAAAGAAAAAGTGGAGGATAAGGGATTTGAACCCTTGACAACCAGACTGCCAGCCTGGTGCTCTCCCAGCTGAGCTAATCCCCCACATCCTTTATTATACATAAAAGTATTGAAATATCAATACCCTGATTCTTTAATATGCCGTCTTAATTGATATTGCTTTTAATTATTCTTTTTCTCCTGTAAAATATGAGTGAGAAAATAATTGAAATAATATTAAAAAATAGAGGTAATTTGGTGGAAAATCTTGTTTGTATTGGAATTCTTGTGGGTGATTTTGTTATGAAAGAAGTGAAGCATTTTCCTGAACGAGGAAAACTAAGTTGTGTTGATACCTGTCAGCTTCATATTGGCGGCTGCGCCGCAAATACCGGTATCATAGCGAAAAATCTTGGCGTGGAGGTGGGGATCATAGGTAAAATTGGCGCTGACCCTATCGGCGAATTTATAATAAACGCGCTTAAAAAAAGGGTATTGATATTTCAATGGTAAAAATTGAAACTGATCTAGCAACATCAGCAACAGCGGTATTTGTTTTTCCTGATGGCGAAAGGTCTTTTTTACATTCATTAGGCGCAAACAGCAAATTTGGCATAGACGATATCGACCTTGATTATCTGAAAAATTTTTCCATTGTCCATATTGGCGGAATATTTCTTCTTCCGGGTTTTGAAGGCAGCAACCTTAAAAAATTTCACAAAAGGTGAAGGAAATGGACAGCAGGATTTTATCTTTTGATACAGCGTGGGATTCAACAGGAAGATGGCTTTCTGTGATTGAGGAAGACATGGAATTTGTTGATTATTTTTTTACCAGTTTTGAGGAAGCCAAGATGCTTTCTGGACAAAATCACTACCAGGATATGGCTAAATTCTTTATTGATAAAGGTGTAAAAAATATATGCATAAAAATGGGAGCCAAGGGCTCATTTATTGCAAATGCCAGGGAGAAAGAATTTTTCCCAGCATTGAAGGTGCCTACCCTTGATTCAACAGGGGCAGGAGATGCCTATGTGGCTGGATTTATTACAGCAGTTTTGCAAAAATGGCCATTTTTGAAATGCGGACTTTTTGCAAATGCCGTTGGGGCAATGTCTGTTACAGCAATAGGCGCAACCAACGCCGTTAAAAATTGGGAGTCATTTGTTTACTTTGCGAAAGAACACAATGTTCAAATCTTTGAATAGATGTTTTTTATTTTTATTTTTTCCCCTATTATGTGTTTATGCGGAAAATTTTGAATGTATTGCTGACAGGGTATTAACCTCATTTTCAGAAAATGGTCAGCCGCTTATCACCACCCTTGAAGGCAATATAAAAATTGTTTCAGATAATAATATTACAATTAAATGCAATAAAGCCATCATTAATCATATTTCAGGCGAAATACAGGTTGAAACAGACCTTATCTTTTCACGGGATAACCTAAACATTACTTCTGGTAATCTTACATATAATATGCAAAAACATTCTGGTGTTTTTGTTAAAAATAGATTTTTTTATGCTCCATTTTATGGGAGTTCCGAGACGATAAAGACAGAGGAAAACAAAATGATTGCGCGCAATTCTATGATTACAACATGCGACAAGGAAAATCCGCATTATCGTTTTTTCTGTGATGATATTCAAATTTCCTCTGATAATGTTGCGATGAAAGGGCTGAAGATTTATTTGGGCAATACCCCTATTTTTTATTTGCCGGGTTATTCCTACAACATAAAAACAAAAAAATCTCCTTTTCAACTATCATCCGGCTATAAAACAGAACTTGGAAATGGCATTACCTTTAGTTTTAATAATTCTTCAAAAGATTCAAAACTTAATATTTCTAAAAAACTTGAGATAGGAACAAAAGGGTTGGGGGCAGGCATAAAAATTGAGGATAATACCACGTATGATACACATGCCTTCAAAAATAATCTTTCCTCCTATGGGTTTAAAAAATATGAGGATAGCGGGATGGACTATGGCTTTTTGGGTGAATTTCAACATGAATTTCATAACCGGCAGAATATAATAATTGACTGGAGATGGATGAAAAACGAAGAATTTTTTAAGGATCACCTTTACGATGATTTTTTGAAAAAAAGCAAAAACCCGAATTATTTTTCATACACAAAAATTCTCGGACAGGGCAGTTTTGGAATTAATATTGTTGATAATGCTGAAGAGGATTTTCTTTCGCCAGAACAAATCCCCGAGATTGAATTTTCTATTCCTTATGTTCCTATGGGAGATTGGTTTGGCAGTTTCCAGATTAGCCCCACAAAATTTATTGATGCCAGTGGCAATGAATACTCTCGCATAACAAGCGATATGGAATTTGATAGACCTTTTATCGCCGGTTATAGCAAAATTACGCCATTTATTCATTTTAGGAACAATTATTATATTCAGCAAAGAGATGAATTAAATAATTTTGTTTCCAGCGCGGGTGTTAATGTTAATTTTCTTACAAAAAAACAGAATAAGGATACAACAACCTTTTTTTCGCCGACATTTTCTATTTTTTCAAATTTCCCATCAGAAAAAAGGGTTCTCTTTTCATCTGACCTTTATGATTTTAATCCAGATGGAACCTTTGCAAGTATGAACCTTTCCTGGGATTTCTGGAAAGACAATATTCACAAAGGAAGTCTTACATCATTGATATTTTATGAT
>CAZSTE010000153.1:0-2756 GCA_964609735.1 uncultured bacterium | reverse complement strand
TATAATGAAAAAACTTATAAAATCTGCTCTTTCAAATGCAAAGCAGAAAAATCCGGACCAAAAATCGTGGTATATAAAAAATCTTCTAATAGACGAAGGACCGCGGATGAAAAGATTACGTGCTGCTTCTATGGGAAGAGCGGTTGTAATTCATAAAAAATTTTCTCATTTTACGGTGATTCTGAAAGAAGGTCCAGAATCGCAGATTATTCAAAGGAAGACATATGGGACAAAAGGTAAATCCAATAGGATTTAGACTGGGTATTACAGAAAAATGGCGGTCTTTTTGGTTTGCTAATGATAGAAACTTTAAAGATTTTCTTAAAGAAGATGTAGAAATGAGAAAATACCTCTTTCAAAGATTTCCCCGTGGTTCTGTAACCAGAATTGATATTGAAAAAATCGCTGAAAAAATAACAATAAATTTATATAGTCCACGGCCTGGCGTTGTTTTTGGCCGTAAGGGCGCTGAAATTAAATCTTTAAAAGATGAGCTTCATAAACAAATGAAGGAACGAGTGGTAGATGTAGATGTTAAAGAGATAAAAAACCCAGGTCAGGATGCTCAATTTATTGCAGATAGTATTGCAATGCAGCTTGAACGGAGGGTTCCTCATAGGGTTGCAATTAAAAAAGCCATGGCGTTGAGTTTGCAGTCGGGCGCCCTGGGAATAAAGGTAAGGGTTGGGGGGCGGCTTGGAGGAGCGGAAATTTCAAGGTCTGAACTTTATATTAAAGGAAAGGTTCCTCTTCATACCTTGCGTGCCAAGATAGGGTATGCCACATCTACAGCCATCACAAAATTTGGATGTATTGGAGTAAAAGTATGGATTTTTCTTGGAGAGGTTTTTAATAGACAACAGATTGGTGATAATATTTCAAAGCAAACAGTAAATGAGAATGAGGGGGTAGATTCTTCTAAAGAAACCACAACCTCAAGGAGACATAAAAATGCCGTTAATGCCAAAAAGGGTAAAATACAGAAAGGTTCAAAGGGGTAGAACAAAAGGCAAGGCCACCCGCGGAGCGACAATTTATTACGGGGATTTTGGATTGCAGGTTTTACAGCCAGGAAGATTGAAGAGCAATCAAATTGAGGCGGGTCGCATAGCAATTACACATCATCTCAAAACAAAGGGAAAATTGTGGATTCGTATATTTCCAGACAGACCCTTTACAAAGAAACCTGCTGAAACAAGAATGGGAAAGGGAAAAGGCGATGTTGCTGGCTGGGAAGCAATAGTTCTGCCAGGAAGAATTATCTTTGAAATTGCAGGTGTGCCTGATGTTGTTGCCACCGAAGCATTAAGGCTTGCTTCTTATAAACTGCCGGTTAAAACAAAAATAGTAAAACGGGAAATTCAATGAAAAAACAAGATTTTAATGAATTAAAAGATTTGACCATTCAGGAGCTTGAACAAAAAAGATTAGAAACCGCCAAACATCTTTTTGAACAGAGAACCCAGGTGCGGTTAGGGCAGGTTAAAAATGTGCGAATACTTAGAAATCTTCGTAAGGACATAGCGCAAATAAACACCCTTATTCACCAAAAAAGAATGGAAAATAATAAAAGGGGCACAAATGGTTCAAGGTGAAAATCAAAAAAATAAAATTAAGAAAACAGGAATAGTGATAGGCGATAAAATGGATAAAACCCGGGTTGTGCTTGTTAGCAGATTAGCCAGGCATCCCCGGTATTTGAAGATTATTCGTAAAAGAAACAAATTTTATGTTCATGATGAAACAAATATGAGTAAAAAAGGAGATATCGTTTTAATCAGACAATGCCGGCCTTTAAGCAGACTGAAAAGATGGAAGATTGTTGAAATTGTCAAAAAACAGGGTGTAAAAGATAAAGGAGTTTTAAATGGTTCAGTTGAGAACAATACTTGAGGTTGCAGATAATACTGGTGCAAAAAAAATAAGCGTTATTGGAATACTGGGTCATTCTGGAAGAAAATATGCAAAGGTTGGAGATATTATAAAGGCCAATGTTAAGGATGCGCTGCCTGATGGTATTGTTAAAAAGAAACAGGTTGTAAAGGCGGTCATTGTAAGAACAAAAGCACCGATAAAAAGGGCAGATGGTTCTTATCTAAGATTTGATAAAAATTGCGCTGTTATAATAGATGACGACCTTAATCCTAGAGGCACAAGAGTTTTTGGTCCTGTACCACGAGAATTAAGAGACGCAAGGTTTATGAAGATTGTTTCATTGGCTCCGGAGGTATTGTAAAAATGACTCTTTCAATAAAAAAGAATGATTTTGTTATTGTTATCAAGGGTAAAGATGCAGGCAAAAAAGGTAGAGTGATGAGAGTGTTTCCGGATAAAAAAAGGGTTCTTGTGGAAGGTGTAAATTTTGTTAAAAAAGCCACACGGCCCAAAAAATTAGATAGACAGGGTGGCATCGTAAATATGGAGAAACCAATCTCAATAAGCAATGTGCAATTATTTTGTATGAAATGTGCAAAAAATACAAGATTTGGAATAAAGATGATGGACGATGGTTCCAAGATGCGATATTGTAAAAAATGTGGCGAGATGGTGGAGGTAAAATAATGGAAGCAAGATTAAAAAAATTTTATAAAGAAAATGTTATCCCGGCAATGATGGAAAAATTTAAATTTACCAACGTCCTTCAGGTTCCTCGCATTGAAAAAATTATTATAAATGTGGGGGTTGGTAAGGATAATAAGGATGCCAAAGCTGTTGAATCTGTTCAAAAAGAAATAGCATTAATTGCCGGTCAAAAG
>CAZSTE010000152.1:0-2797 GCA_964609735.1 uncultured bacterium | reverse complement strand
CAACATAAGGTCGGCAATCTTAATATATGCAAGGTCTGTCTGAACGCCTCCAACGCCAGACCAATCGCGTTCATCAATAAACCTTACCATTGCGCTAACATTGTCGGTAAGTTCAGCGCTTACATAGATGCGGGCACCGCTATAAATAT
This sequence comes from uncultured bacterium, assembly GCA_964609735.1. GTDB lineage: Bacteria > Ratteibacteria > UBA8468 > B48-G9 > DTJG01 > DTJG01. The sequence goes on along the minus strand of CAZSTE010000152.1, from coordinate 2,648 downwards.
AAGAATTTCCATCGCCAGCGGCACCGGTGCCTCGGGCCTTTTCAAGCAGGTCAAAATTATTTCTGTAGATACCTTTTACAACGATATCTCCACCAACCTTTACATTTTCAACCGCAGAAAATGCCGGAACAGCAAAAAAACCAACCAGCATAACTGCAGCAAGTAACGTAATAATCTTCTTCATTTGTAAACCCCTTTTGTTTATCTATGTAACCCGTTTTCACGGTTACATACACATCCTTTTTCTTTGTTATTTCCTGAATCCGTCTTTTCCTTTATTCACCCCCTTTCCGACGTTTTTTGATTCAGGGACTAAGAAACAAGGATGCACTACATATTTTATTCTATGTTAAATTATAATTCTGGCTCTATTTTTTGTCAAGAGCATGGAATTTTTCGTTTTCTATAAGTTCTTATTGTTATTATACCTGAAATACAAATACCTGTCAAGACAAGAAAATACCCTATCAAACCCGATACCCATAGCCAGCAAATAAGAACAAGCGGATAAAGCATTATTCTTACAAAAAATTTGGCATAAGGATGCCGCATCATAAAAGAAGCGGCTATAGGTCCATTTTTATAATACCAGCCCACAAATTTCCTTCCGGCAATATTTTTCATTAAAAATCTATCCCTGAATTGTTTCAAAATACCCACCTGTTTTGCAAGGGGACTGCCAAATGCAACAGTTGCAATAAAACATCCGCCACCGCCACCGCTGCTGCCAGACGGAGCAACATCTTTAACTGTCCATACCTGACATCCATAAAATGGATTTGCGGTTCCCACATACATTGTGTTATCCGAGGACTTCATTACCCTTCCACCATAGTTAAACTGGTCGCCAAATCCATCCAGGGTAAGAGCATTCCAATTAATGCCATCCTGTGACATATAAATATCAAAACCTGCAGGGTTATCATTCGCCTGATATAGAAAATCTATCAATTTAAGGATGTCTGTCCTTCTCTGAGGGTCTGTAACACCAAATGTTATAAGCACATCTTCATCCAGATATTTCAGCAAACTTCTAATGTCAAATGTCGCGCAATAAAGCTTGCCATGATATGGCTCCATCCACCAGATATACTGGTTTAAAGAATAATTAAATTCATTATATGGAGCAGGAAAAAACATCTGCGCAATAGTCGGGTTATAAAAACCAGACCTATAATTTCCAACGCGTGTTCTTAAAAATGCGTATTCACTATCAGGTTTTGTATCGCCAATAACCATTTCACAGTTATTTTCTGCATTAAATCTGAACATTTTCGGCTGATGAATGCTATCAACAATTCCCATAGGCCCCTGTCTTACAAGCGGTCCCAACACATCATTGAATGTTCCAAGATAAAGATATCCATTAAAAACCGCCAGACAGGCAACCCCCTGATATATATCGCCCATTCCGGATGGATACAAACCATTGTTTCCAATAATTTCTTCCCAAACCCAACCCGTTGAATTTGCCATATCTGATTGTGAATCAGGTTTCCCTCTGTACATCAAAAATCCATTCTGTGTATGGTCATCAGGCTCAACACTACCAAGAATAACATAAAGATATCCGGAATATTCCTGGAATTGCCAACAAAAATACTTATAATTCTGCCAGGCATTACCAAAATCAGCATCAGTCGCTATAAGATTCCACCCTATTGTTGATGTGTCTGGCGGCCACGCGGCCTGTGGCTGTTCCACAGGCAACGCGCTTTCATATATTTCATTATGCGAGGTCCCCACATATAACCTATCCTGATATTTACTTATCGGCCTTAATGTATTGGATTGTCCAGAAGGGGAAGCAATCCGTAAAACCTCTTTTGGCGCATCTCCTAAAACAAAATTATACGGAAATTTAAGAACCCTGGTTGATGTTGTAATACCCTCGGCAGGAAAAGCAATACTAACAATATAAAAACCTGTATCTGTTCCATCTGCATCAGAAAAGGTAAGAGCGCCTCTATATCCCAGGTCTCTCGGATAAATACTATTGGGTAACAAGGGGGGCGAGGTATAAACCACTTCCCAATCGCCGGAATTATCGGTTTTCCATCTAAATATTCTGCCTTTCAAATCCGTAGCAATAGGAATATCTCCATTAAAGGTTGTATTACAGAGATAATCAATGGTAATACCCTGGGGAAATGTTTCTGATAGCAACGATGCCATCAAAAACAAAAACATCAAATCTCTGTTGCTTCCAACATAAAGATATTCTCCATCTGGATGCTGAAAAACATCCATACACCAGGAATAGCTATTTTCTCTATCTCCACCCGGCTTTATGCCATCGGGTTGTCCGCTTCTATTTTCAGGATTTGTAATTTTTCCAACAATATTGATTGCATGCGCGTTTCCTGCAAAAAATAGTATTATTGCCATACATAAAACCGCAAATTTTCTAGGCATCTTTTCTCCTGTTAATAAAAAGCCTGTGTAATCTCTTTTCATATTATACATATCCTCGCTATTTCGCAAAATAGATGAGTTTTTAATTTTACATCTTAACCCAATATAAACCAGAGGAATAATGTTATATTATTTCTCTTATTTCCGGCTGGCCGGGGCCGGTTTTTTTATTAAACGCCGCATAGGTAAATTGACATCCAAACGCAAGCGGTACAAGCCGTTGCAAAAGATTT
>CAZSTE010000151.1:0-2820 GCA_964609735.1 uncultured bacterium | reverse complement strand
TGGAAAATAAGCGGCAGTATAATCAAAATCGGGAAAATCAACATCTTGATTTTTATATTTATCAAGGCGTTTCTCCAGAACCCTCAACAGATGATTGCATAAAACTTGCTGAGATGGTAATAAAAACAAAATCAGATATGCTTGTTGCAGTCGGCGGAGGAAGCGCAATAGATGTTGCAAAGGTAGCGGCAGTGCTTGCAAAAAACCACGAATGTTTGCAGAATTATTTTGGCGAAGAAAAATTTCCGAATGAACCCCTTCCCGTTATCGCGATACCAACAACCTGTGGAACAGGAAGCGAGGTTACAAGATACGCTGTTATTATAGAGCCTCAATCAAATACAAAGAAAACAGTTTCATCTGAAAGAATAATACCAAAAATGGCGCTTCTTGATGCAACCGTTATAAAAACCCTTCCTCCCAAATTTATTGCTGGAAGCGGCATGGATGCATTATGCCATGCCATAGAAGGATTTCTTTCTATTAAGGCAAATCATCTTACAAAAATTTTTTCGCGGGAATCAATCAAACTGGTGCTTGATAATATTGAAAAAGCCGTTCATCATCAGCAGATTGAACATCTTTCAAATCTTTTGCTTGGTTCCTTATATGCAGGTTTTGTAATTAATCATACAGGCACCATTTTTATTCATGGCATGGCGTATGGAATGAGCATAAAATATCATCTTCATCACGGAACAGCAAATGCAATATGTCTGCCGCACGCCCTCACATTTTTAAAAACCCATAACTATGAAGAAGAAATTTCGGAACTTGAAAAAATTATTAGCATTGATTTTCTCTTTGAAACAAACAAAAAAATCGGCATTCCTGCGCATCTCGGAGAAATTGGACTAATCAAAAAAGACGCAGAAATTCTTGCTGAAATGGCTATTAAGGGTTGCGAAAGATCGTTTAGAAATATGAAAATATCCTTTAATAAAGAACAATTTACTGAAATTTTTTATCATATGTTATGAAATTCATAACTTATTAACTTAATATATGAAAATATCAAATATATATCGCATTAAGCGTTATAATTATAGAATCGTTGTTGGAATAGGAAAATTTGACGGATTCCATATTGGCCATCAAAAACTCGTTAGCAAAATAATTGAAATCTCTCATAAGCTAAATGCGGTTCCAGCTGTTTTCACATTTAAAAATTATCCTTTTGACACAAGATTAAGTTTATGGAAAGACAAAACGGAAGCATTTAAAAAATATGGCATACGGCTATGTTTATGGGCGAATTTTTCGGAAATACATCAAATGTCGGCGCAGAATTTTATGGATATGATAAAAACAATATGCAATCTGCGTGGAATTGTTGTTGGTGAAAACTTCAGATTCGGTTTTCACAGAAAAGGCGATATTTCTTTTTTAAAAACATGGACAAAAACCAATCATATCAAACTTTCAATTGTAAAAACTGTCATTATTAACAATAAAATTGTCAGCAGTAGCGAAATAAAAAAGCTTATAAAAAATTCCTGTTTCCAAGAGGCCGCATTGCTTCTTGGAAGATACTTTACCATTGAAGGTAGATTTATAAAGGGTAGGGGAATTGGAAAAACAATTGAATTTCCCACCATAAACATAGATATAAAAAATAAAAACACACCTGTTCAACCTGCTGTTTATGCCTGTTTTGTTAAACATAAAAACCGAATGTTCAAAGCAGCCGTTTTTTATGGAAAATCTCCAACATTTAACACACCGTTATCTTTTGAAATTCATATTCTTGATGAAACCAATATAGATATTGATAAAAATGATATTTTCACAATTATTCCAATAAAAAAAATAAGAGGAATTAAAAACTTTTCCAGTCCACAAGCCCTTACCAATCAGATTAAAAAGGATATCGCTAAAACAGAAAAAATTCTTGATTCCATTGATTTTTCTTCACTATTTTATAAGGTGTAAGAGGTAGATATAGGGTTATTCCTTCCTAAACATATTCTTTCTCTTTATTCTCAAAGCATTTTATCTTTTAAACCACCTGATTAGTTGACAAAATTAAAATGACATGTAATAATAAGAAGTAGGTGTTTTTTATAAAAAGGAGGCTTAATGGGAGCATTAATAGGTGGAATAGTCGCGGTAATAGTCGGAATTTTGGGAATTGTGAAATGGTGGGCACTTTTCGTGAAAGGGCTTCAGGCCGCAGTACCTTTCTTTATTCTACTTGTCGGGGTAATAGCAATTGCAGCAGGAATAAGTGATATAAAAGATAGAATTGAAGAACAGAAAGAAAAGGAAAAAGCCCAGCAGGAAGAAAAAATCCAGACAGACTCAGAACAAAAGTAAAATTTCAACAAAAAAGGGCTGTGAAAATAAAATAAACACAGCCTTTTTTTATTTTTCTGTAACAAAATTTACAATTCTGCCGGGTATATAAATTTGTTTAGCAATTTTTTTGTCAGATAAGAATTTAGAAACAGAATTTAATTCAAGTGCTTTTTTCAATACAGATTGAAAATCTTCTTCCTTTTCAATAATAATTGTTCCCCGTAATTTGCCGTCCACCTGAACAGGCACAATCACAGATTCTTCGGAAATAATTGTTATATCAAATTCTGGCCATCGGGCGTTAAAAATTGTTTCACAATGTCCTAAGATTCCGCACCAAACCTCTTCGGCAAAATGTGGAGCAAATGGAGAAAGAAGTATCGCAAATTTTTCTATATCCTGTTTTGAAAAATTTGCAGTGACAGAAACATCCTTTATGAATTCCATAAAAGCGCTAATGGCTGTCTTAAGCTTAAATTCTTCAATCCGATCCGTTATCTTTTTTATCAATTGATGAAGTTT
>CAZSTE010000150.1:0-2893 GCA_964609735.1 uncultured bacterium | reverse complement strand
GCACCAAACATGACCAGCAGATTATCGATGGTTTATTTGAAGAAACATCAAAAAGATTTATGCTTCATTATAATTTTCCGCCGTTTTCTGTAGGAGAAACAGGTGCTATTAGAGCGCCGTCTCGCAGAGAAATTGGGCATGGTGCTCTTGCAGAGAGGTCGCTTCAGTCGTTATTGCCAAAAGAAGAGGATTTTCCTTATACCATAAGGATTGTGGCAAATATCCTTGAATCAAACGGTTCCTCCTCAATGGCAACTGTTTGTGCTTCAAGTTTGGCTTTGATGGATGGAGGGGTCCCTTTAGCCAGGCATGTGGCTGGTGTCGCGCTTGGAATGATTAAGGAATCTGATAAATATATTCTTCTTACAGATATTGCTGGAGAAGAAGACCATATTGGAGATCTTGATCTTAAAATTGCCGGAACATCAATTGGTATAACAGGTTTTCAGATGGATGTTAAAACCACGGAACTTTCCTGGGATATTTTCAGTCAGGCAGTGGTACAGAGCAAACAGGCAAGGGAAAAAATTATTGAAATTATGAATTCAACCATTATGCGGCCCAAACCCGAAATTTCAAAATATGCGCCTAAGATTGTTTCCTTTAAGGTTTCTCCGGAAAAAATTGGCCTTATTATTGGCGGTGGAGGGAAAACAATTCGTAGGATTATAGAAGAAACCGGAGCGGAGATTGATATTGAGGATGATGGAACTATTTCAATCTACAGTACTGAAACAGAAAATTGCCAAAATGCACTCAATCGTATTAAATCAATAGTTGAAGAACCTGAAGTCGGTAAGATATATGAAGGGGTGGTAACAAGGATATTTAATTTTGGTGCAATGGTGAAATTTTTAAATGATCAGGAAGGGCTTGTTCATATTTCGGAACTTGCTCCTTACAGGGTTGGAAGGGTTGAAGATATTGTCAATGTGGGTGAAAAAATAAATGTAAAATTTATAGGTTTTGATGAACAAGGCAGGGCAAATTTAAGTCGCAAACAGGCTCTTTCAGCGCAGGAGATTGAAAAAGAAAAACAAAACGCAACTAACCATCATCATGTCACAACAAAACAAAGAAAGCCTCCTCATAAATAAGGTTCTTTTTTTTCTGAATATTTTTGTTGATATATCTTAATAATAGCATTAACCACCTGCGGAATATTCATGGATGTTGTGTCTATTACAGCAGCGTCTTTGGCTTTTATTAAAGGCGCGATACTTCTATTTCTATCCTTTTCATCCCTTAAAATGATTTCTTTCTTAATCTCGGTAATGTCATATTCAAGGTTTTGTTGTTTTAATTGTTTATATCTTCGTTTTGCTCTTTCATCAACCGAAGCATCAAGATATATCTTAATCTGGGCATCCGGAAATACAACGCTTCCTATATCTCTGCCTTCCATAACAATATTATATTTATCCCTGTATCCCCGTTGTATTTGCCATAATATTTCTCTTATTTCAGGTATGGAAGCAATAAAATGGCTGGTTTTGCTTACCTGTTCGTTTCTTATTTCTGTGGAAACATCTTTATTGTCAAGAAATACCCTGGATGTTTCCGGGTCAAGTTTTATATCGGTTTTTTGGGCCATTTCTATAAGAAGATTTTTATTGGTGAGAGAAATTTTGTTTTTCAGGGCTTTTAATGTTAACGCGCGATACATGGCGCCTGTATCAACATAAAGAAACCCGAGTTTTTTAGCCACAAGGGCTGCAACGGTACTTTTTCCGGCGCCCGCGGGGCCGTCAATTGCGATGACAATGCGTTTATTACGACTCAAGTATTTCCTTTTCTTTTGTCGTTGTTTTCTTTTCAATTTGTTCAATAAAATTATCAGTAATTTCTTGGATTTTCTCTATTGTTTTAAAAGAATCGTCCTCAGAAATTTTCTTTTCTTTTTCCAGTTTTTTAATCTCATCTTTTGTCTTTCTTCTTATTTCTCTTATTTCAATTTTTGCTTCTTCTTCAAGCTTTCGCAAAACCACCACCATTTCTTTTCTTCTTTCCTGACTTAATGGAGGAACAATAATTTTTATGGTTGTAGAATCAGAAAGAGGGTTTAGCCCTAAATTACTTGCCTGAATGGCTTTTACTATTTTGTCAATGATGGTTTTATCCCATGGCTGAATAACAAGGGTTTGCGGATTTGGAATGGATATTGTTGCTAACTGATTTACCGGTAATTTTGAGCCATAATATTCAACAAGTATTCCTTCAAGAAGATAAATTGAAGCGCGGCCTAGTCTGAGATTATTAATCTCTTTGATAAAATTATCTTCCACCTTTTTCATATTAGCTTCTGCTTTTTGAAAGACTTCTTTTATCATTTATTCTCCTTGTGAAAATGTTATATAATGGTGAATTTTTATCCGCTATTATTGTTTTTATGCCTTCGCCGCAAACAACCTTTTTAAGATTACCTTTTCTAAAAAGATTAAAAACAATTATTGGCAGGTTGTTATTCATGCAAAGGGTTATTGCTGTATTATCCATGATTTTTAGATCGTGTGTCAAAAGTTCCTTATGGGTAAGTATTTCATATCGGCGCGCATTTTTATTTTTTATCGGGTCGTCTGTATAAACACCGTCAACCTTTGTTGCTTTAACAATAGCATCCGCTCCGATTTCGATTGCCTTTAACGCTGCTGCTGTATCGGTTGTGAAATATGGATTTCCTGTTCCTCCAACGAATATTACCAGTCTGCCTTTTTCAAGGTGTCGTATAGCGCGGCGTCTTATATATGGTTCGCAAAACTCTCGCATTTCAAACGCGCTTTGTACCCTGGTTGTTATGTTCATTTTTTCAAAACAGGATTGAAGAGCAAGACCGTTGATTACTGTTGCTAGCATTCCCATATGGTCAGCACGTGTCCTGTCCATCTTGCCGCTT
>CAZSTE010000149.1:0-2943 GCA_964609735.1 uncultured bacterium | reverse complement strand
GAAATAGAAAGCAATAGAGAATCCTGCGTATTTTTTAGTAGATGTCCATTGAAAAAAGCCATATGTGCACAGGCAAACCCACAAATAATAGAACAAGAAAATGAGCATTTTGTTGCATGTTTTCTTTACCAATAGTATAAAATGGTTTAAAATTTAAGATGATTTAACAGGAGATATCATAAAATGTCAGAGAACATAGCCGAAAACAGGATACAAAAACAACTAACTCTACCATTAAAACATGCATTCAATATGAGTGTTAGAAATATCAAGATAAGATTTGGTAGGTCTATAATTGTTACCATGTCAATTGTTCTTGGTATTGCATTTTTTATGTTCATTTTAAGCAACAATGCATTTATGGTAGGTTTTCTTGTAAAAGGTCCTGAGAATGTAAAAATAATCCTCCAGCAAAATATGGAAGAAATGAAAATACGCCAGATATGGCTTGTTTCTATTTCCCTTCTTGTGTGTATTGTTGGAATTGTTAATGCAATGCTAATGTCTGTTACAGAGAGATCCCGTGAGATAGGCACAATGAAATGTTTGGGTGCGCTTGACAAATACATTATTGAACTTTTTATTATTGAATCATCATTGCAGGGGTTTATAGGTTCTATTATAGGGGTAATTGTTGGAATGTTGGCTTCCCTTATTACCCAAATTTTTAGATATAAAGGATTTGTATGGGATATATTTCCAGGGGGGTTGCTTTTGAAATATTCTTTAATTAGTATTGTTCTTGGAATACTTATTTCAATAATTGGGGCAATTTATCCTGCCTATGTTTCAGCAAAAATGGAGCCTGCTGAAGCCATTCGCAGAGAGATATAAAAAGGAGCAAAAATGCCTAAGGAAGCGATTGTCAGAACCATTGGATTAAAAAAAACCTTTCTTCTTGGAAAGGTGCCTCTGGAGGTATTAAAAGGAATCGATATTGAGATATATAGAGGAGAATATATTTCTATTATGGGCCCTTCTGGAAGTGGAAAGACAACCCTTTTTAATATGATTGGAGGACTTGATAAACCCACAGAAGGAAAGGTTTATATTGACGAGGTTGATATTGCTCAGCTTGATGCCTATGAACTCGCATGGCTGCGTTGCAGAAAAATAGGTTATATTTTTCAAACATTTAATCTTATTCCTGTGATGACAGCCCTTGAAAATGTTATGTTACCAATGATTTTCGGTGGAATGAACAATGATGAAGCAATGAACAAAGCAAAATTACTACTTGAAATTGTTGGACTTGGCGAACGTTTGAATCATAAACCTTTTGAATTATCCGGCGGACAACAGCAGCGGGTTGCTATTGCCCGGGCTCTTGCCAATGACCCTGCAATAATCCTGGCAGATGAGCCAACAGGTAATCTTGACCTGAAAACAGGTAAGGAAATTATTCAATTGTTGAAAGAAATGAGTAAAAATAAGGAGGTCAGTATCATTACTGCGACCCATGACCTAAAAATGCTTGATGTTTCAGACAGGGTAATCTGGATAAGAGATGGTATTATTGAAAGAATTGAAGATAGAGAAAATTTACAGATTAAGGTTGGAGAGGTTGAAGGAGAAGAATCCGGTTGATTAAAAGGAAAAAATTTCAATTTGGCGTTATTGGATGCGGCAATATCGGATGTGCAATCGCCTCCGGACTTACAAAATATGCACGTATTCCACCAACAAAGATTTGTGCGACAGAGTGTGATATTTCAAAGGCCTTGAATTTTAAAAGTCTTTTCAGCATTGAAATCCTACCCCTTGATATTCTTGTAAAAAATTCCCGTTTTATCATACTTGCTGTAAAACCGAAGGATATTCCAGAATTATGCGCTGATATGTCCTTATTGATAGAAGATTCATCTGTTGTAATAAGTGTTGTAGCAGGAATAACCATGGATTCCTTATGTGATTTTTTTGGCAAATCTGTTTATCTTATCAGAATGATGCCCAACCTTGCCATTGAAACAGGTAAAGGACTTATTGGCTATTGCTGGAAAAATACTGATTCTGAAACATTAAAACAGGTTATTGAAATTTTTTCAAAAACCTCTTTTTGCTTTCCTGTACAGGAAAAGGATATGTTTCTTGTCACCGCAGTCTCAGGAAGTGGCCCTGGTTTTCTTTTTTATTTTGCCGAAATTATTTTCCAATATCTCAAGGAAAAAAGATTTGATGAAGAAACGGCACAAAAAATTACAGCCGCCCTTTTCGAAGGTTCCGGTATCCTTCTTGCTCAATCAAATCAAGATCCTTCAATGTTAAAACAAAGGGTTTGTTCTCCTGGCGGTACCACCCTCGCGGGCCTTGAAAAAATGCGGAGCGAAAATATTGAAAAAATCTTAAAAGGCGCTTTTGATGCAGCACTGAAAAAAGCAATAGAATTATCAAAATAACAATATTTTGAATAAAGGAGATGAAATCATGAATGAGCTTAAAAAAATAATGGAAACAGCGGAATTTTTAAAGACGAAAATACATCAATTACCAGAGATAGGAATTATTCTTGGTACGGGACTTGGAAAATTTGCGGAAAGGATAAAAGTGGAATGTGTTATACCGTACAATTCAATTCCTCATTTTCCGATTTCTACGGTGGAAGGCCATGCTGGCAATTTGATAGCAGGACGAATTAATAACAAACAAATTATCGCATTTCAGGGCAGATTTCATCTTTATGAAGGTTATTCGGCAAAAGAAATCGCTCTTCCTATTCGGGTTTTAAAATTTCTTGGCGCAAAAATACTTTTGGAATCCAATGCATCCGGTGGAATGAATCCCCTGTTCAAAACGGGTAATCTTGTTATTATTACCGACCATATTAATTTAACAGGTCATAATCCTCTTATTGGAGAAAATTTTGATGAAATTGGCGTGCGATTTCCTGATATGTCTAATCCGTATGACCCGGGTATTATTGAATTAGCCGAAAAAATTGCCGTG
>CAZSTE010000148.1:0-2966 GCA_964609735.1 uncultured bacterium | reverse complement strand
TAACAAGCCCGACAAATCCAACAAGCCCTGCAAGTGAAACGCAATAACCTGTGATCAATCCTGCTATAATAAACCATAAATATCTTCGTTTATCAGGGTCTATGCCGAGTGTCTGTGCTTTTTCTTCTCCAAGTGAAAAAACGTTTAGGTCCTTCCAGTAAAACCATGTAAAACAATACGCAGGTAGCAGAAAAAACGGCGCGCTTTTAAGAATAGGCGAATAATAACTGCTAAGATTTCCCATAAACCAGACAACAGCCTCCATAAATTTTTCTTTTTGTAGCAGGGTTATTACCAGAAGAGAAAATGATGAAAAAACAAAATTTAACATAATGCCAAAAAGCAGGAGTGTTCCTGATGAAAGTTTTCTTATGCTACCGGCTGTCAACAGCAAAAAAATAGAAATCATACTGCCGACAAATGCAAAAATAGGGATCGCAAGTATTTGGCCGCTTATAATCCCTATGGCTATACCCAAACTTGCGCCACCGGATATTCCAATGGTATAACTTTCTGCAAGAGGATTTTTTAATATTGCCTGAAGGATAAGACCCGCTACAGACAATCCTGAGCCGACAAGAAATCCGCACCATACTCTTGGCAGCCTTAATTGAAAAAAAATTATTTTTTCAAACTGATATGTTTCCGGCCTGGTAATTATTTTCCACATTTTCAAAAGTGAAAATGTTTCTGTGCCAAAGGCCAATCCTGCAATAATGCAAGCAATAGACAATATCAGCGGAAAAAATATCGATATTTTTTTCAATTTTTCAATATTTCCATTAATAGCTGAATGGATTTGAGAAAACTTTCAGGGGTTGGACTGCAAAACATATAATCATCCACCTTAACAATATGATTATTTTTCACCGCTTCAACATTGTTAAATTGTTTCCAGAATTCAAATATCTCACTGCCCTCGCCCATTCCCATGCCAATAATAACATCAGGATTTCTTCTTATAACCTCTTCAGCATTTATTGTGATATATTTTGTTTTAATATCCTCAAAAATATTATGGCCCCCGGCCATTAAGGTTATCTGGGTAAAATATGTGTTTTTTCCAACGGTTACCAGAGGTCTTGTTCCCAGTTGCCAGAACACGTTTTTTTTATTTTTTGGCTGAGTTTTTTTTAACATGGCGAGTTTTTTATCAATATCAGAAACAATCCTGCTGGCTGTATCGGTTTTACCAAATATTCTGGCAAGAATAAAAAAATTTTTTTTCAAATCATCATAGCTTATAATTTCTTCAATGGTCTCAACCCTTATACCAAGCCCTTTGATTTTTTCCACGCTTTGCCTGCGATTCCCCTCTTTAGTGGCAATTACAATATCAGGTTTTAATTTAATTATTGCTTCAAGATTTGGCTCAAGCAATGTGCCAATAATCTCACGGTTTTTTCTAATTTCTGGTTTTTCGTGTATTGTAACGCCAATAATTTCCTTGTCTATTCCCAATAACAAAAGATTTTCAGTAATATAGGGCCCGAGAGAAACAACCCTTTTAGGATATTGTTTCTGCGACTGTTCTGCATATAATAAACAAACAATGGTAAGATACGTGATAAAAAAAATAAAAATTTTTTTCATTGGTTTTTCCAATAGGTGGAAACAACCTGAACAAATTTTGAAATATGCCGGGGGGTGGTTCCACAGCATCCGCCTATTATTGAAATACCTTCCTCAATGATTTTAGGAATAAATGATGCCATATATTCAGGCGTATCCGGATAAACGGTTTTCCCTTCAATAAGCCGGGGAATACCCGCATTTGGTTTTATCCAAACAGGAAGCGATGTTGAATGTTTTATCTGCCCGACAATATCTATAAAATCCTTAATTCCAAATCCGCAATTCGCGCCTACAGCAGTGGCGCCATGTTTTTCAAGCAATTCAATACATTTTTTAACATCTGTTCCCATAATGGTTTTATAACCGGACAAATTTTTATTAAAGGTCATACTTACAATCACAGGTTTATTGGTAATAGACTTTACAGCGGTTAAAGCGCATATCGCTTCTTTTATATCGCTCATTGTTTCTATTATTATTCCATCTGCGCCGGAATCAATCAAAATTTTTGCCTGTTGCTTAAAACATAATTCAGCATCCTTTTCGGTTATTTCGCCATAAGGTTCTAACAAAACGCCCATAGGGCCCATTGAAGCAAAAACAATTGTTTCGTGGGCAGCTTTTAATGATAATTCAACCCCCATTTTATTGATTTCAATTATCTTTTCCTCCACGCCATATTTTTTTAGTTTAACAGCATTGCCACCAAATGTGTTTGTTGAAATAATATCTGCCCCTGCTTCTACATATTCTCTGGCAATATTTTCTATTATGTCAGGACAGGTAATATTTAGAATTTCGGGATATTGTTTTCCACAATTCTTATCCTTTGAAATTTCTGTACCCCATGCTCCGTCAGCAACCAGTATTTTCTTTTTATTTAAAAGTTTTTCAAATTTGTCCATATCGTTTTATTATACATGGATATCCCCGATATCCCCAAACTTAACGATTTACTGCAGGTCATAAAAGGATGCATCAGAAGAAAGATCTCCAATACTGTTATCATTAACATTTATGTTATATTTTGTGGCTATGGATTCTGCGTGTCCATCACAGAATAAAACACTTGCCCGCCCATTGTGTCTAAAATGAATGGTTGGCCCATAATAAAAAATATCGCCAGGCGCTCTAATAAAATTATTGGCGATTGTTTCTGATGTATATGTTGACCAGATTGCGCTATCAGCGAATAACACTGTTTGCGATGGATTTTGAATCCTGCTTATTTTTGCAGGCGCGTCTGACTGGGATGTCCAAATAGAATAGCCGCCTCCAATATATGAGGTATTATAACCATATCCAGTAAATGGCTTATCATAGGATTTTAATTTAAATCTTGATGGGCATTGAAATATCTGTTCATTAAGATAATATCCAAGAATACCGGG
>CAZSTE010000147.1:0-3001 GCA_964609735.1 uncultured bacterium | reverse complement strand
GCTTTTGCCGGACATATTTCAATACATTTTCTGCAATTCCCACAGCCAAATTTAGGAATTGTCAGATTTTCTTCAAATCTAATGGATGTAATCACGCTTGCAAATCTTAAACGGCTTCTATATTGAGGATGCACAATCAGATTGTTTCTTCCCAGCCATCCAATTCCACATAAAGGCGCAAAATATTTATGCGATAGGTGGGCTGTTTGATTATGCCAGTCAATTATTTGGGATGCTGGAACGGGAATTGCCAGCTGTTTGATTTCTTCAATGGCAAGAGCAAGCCTATATGCCGTTTTATCAAGAAGATAATTTGCTTGACGATAATGATGAAGATATAACAAATCAGGTCCGTCTTGGAGATTTTTTATTACCGCTATACTTAACGGAATGCCAAAAACTACGACGCTATTAAGTAAATCGCGAATTTCAGATGACAAAAAAATGTTGTTTTTTTCTTTTTCATTAAGATTATGATATCCAAAAATTCTTATATCCTCTTTTTCAAAAAATTGTTTTATTTTTTTTAGCATGGGCTTTTTAGGATAAAAATTTTTTTCAATTGTTTTCCTGATCAATTTCCTTCCACTTTTCCAATACTTCTTTTGCCTTTTGATCATCTCCCATTTCAATATAGGTTTGAGCAATGCCAAAAAGCGCCCGGGTGTCATTTTTATTTAGTTTAAGACATCTTGAAAAATAAGAAATAGCTCTGGTATAATCTTTTTTCTCCAGATAAAGATTTCCAAAATTCCTCAGTGTTTCTGGATTCTTTTGGTTGATTGATAATGCCTTTAGAAAATAGGTTTCTGCCCGCTGGAAATTTTTGCTTCTTTGTTCGGTAATGCCGAGGTTGTTGAGAATTAAATCAGAATATGGCTGAAATTTCAGCGCCTTTAAAAAATTTTCCCGTGCTTTTTCAGTTTGGTTTCCCACAAGATATATTTCGCCAAGCAGGAAATAGTTTTCTATATTGAATGGATTATAGTTTACCGCATTTTTGCCATAAGCTTCTGCCACAAGCCACAGAACAGGATTTTTACTTTTGATTGTTGCGTGCATAATTTTTTTTGCTTTCATCAAAGAATAACTTGAATTGATACTGGTAAAAGCAAAAACAATGTATAAGCATATGATTATCATACAGCAGAATGGCACCGCCGGATGGTGAAATCCTATCTGAATCGGTTTTTTTTCGCGCACATTAAAATAGACGCCGCTTAAAATTCCACAGGAGATAAAAAAGAAAAAGCTGCTGCTTATTGTTTGAAGCGGAAAAGAAGCAAAGCAATTAATCCCAAGTCCGATAATGCTTGAAAATGCAACAATTGCGATAGATTTTTCAAATGATTTTTCCTTTATTCGCATGATGTCGAATGCCATTCTAAATATCGCAAATATGAAAAATAAAAACAGGGATAATCCTATGATGCCTGTTTCCACCCAAATTTCAAGGAATTCATTATGGGCGTGTGTGATTCTCTGGGTTAATGATAAAAACACATCCGGGTTGCCGGCAGCAAAGGCATAATATCCAACCTCAAAATTTCCAACTCCGCAGCCAAACAGCGGATTTGATTTTATCATTGAAAGACATGTTTTCCAGATTAAAAATCTGCTTTTTACTGTGCCAGGTTCAAACTGAAAAACTGTCGCCCAGCAATTTCCTGCCAAAACTATAAATATTATTATTGATATATATTTTAAAAATGTCCAGCGATTGATATGGGCTTTGAATAATAAAAAAATCATTGTCAAAAAGGATAAAACAAAGGCAATCCAGGCTGTTCTGGTAAATGTAAGAAAAAGATGGACCAATAAAAAAATAATAATCAAAAGAAATAGCCATTTCATATACTTCTTTGAGGCAAGAAAAGCAAAAAACGCCCATGGCAGGATAAAAACCAAATATTCTGCGGCAAAATTTCTTCTTCCAAAGGTTGATAGCGCGCTTTTTGTGATGTTCCATTTGATAAAATCAATGCCAAGATGTTCCAAAATGCCATATACCGCAATAAACAATGATGAAATTACCAGTATTCGTGCAAATAAAACGATATCTTCTGATTTTTTTAAGACATACGGAACAATAAACAGTAATGTCAGGCCGATAATGTTTAATCCGATTTCTATTATTCCGGAAATTTTGTTAATTGCGTAAAAAAGCGATAAAATCTGCCAGCCTAAAAAAAGTAAGAACGGCAAATAAAGCGGATTTTGATAAAAAGAAAGGGTTTTTTTATTATAAGAGTTTATGCAAAGATAGCACAGAAAAAATATTGAACCGCCTGATGCGACAAGAAACTTTGGCAGATTAAAAGAATCGTTAATCTGTGGAATAAAAATAAATGCAACAAGCGCACAATAAAACGAGAACAAAATTACTGTTTTATTTTTTGATCCGCTGTGATTTAATCTATTTTCCATATTTTTGCCAGAGGTAAGCAGGTGAAAAAAATTATATCAGAACAATCAAAAAAATAAAAATCCCCTTTTTGTCTCTCAAAAAATCACAAAGTTCTATTCCTATCATAAAACTCCTTCTGAATAACAATAGAATAAACAATATAAACAGGGATGTTAAAAGGATTATGAATACAATTTATGCATACTTGACAAGTTTAATAATATGGTTTTAGATATCTGTGGTATAAAATGGGAGAAAATGGTGTTTATTGGAGAATATTGGGGAACTGTTGATAACAAGGGTAGGGTGGTAATACCGTCAAAATTGAGAAAGGTTCTTTTTGCTCAAGGTGTGAAAAGTGTTTACATAACCCGCGGTTTGGAAAAATGTCTTTTTGTTTTTTCAGAAAATTTATGGAATATCCAGACAGAAAAATTAAAGTCCCTTTCTTTTACCAGGGTTGACCCGCGCGCATTTACGCGATTGTTTTTTTCAGGCGCATTTCAATCAAAGATTGACAGGCAGGGAAGGATTGTGCTGCCCCAAAATCTTGGTATGTATGCAGGGCTTAAAGAAAATATTGTAATTATAGGG
>CAZSTE010000146.1:0-3025 GCA_964609735.1 uncultured bacterium | reverse complement strand
TAGAAAGTGGATTCGGTTGGGCGCCTGTAAAAGCAATAACCTTTATCTTCCTTTTTTTTGCTGTTTTCGCTGCTTCAAGAATATTGGCGGACCTGCCCGATGTTGAAAAAGCAAGCAGAATATCTCCTTGTTCTCCCAGGGCTTCTATCTGCCTTGAAAAAATCTTTTCAAAACAGGAATCATTTCCTATAGCAGTAAGGATGGATGTGTTTGTGGTAAGAGAAATGCAGGGGATTGCCCTTCTTTCTTTTTGAAATCTGCCTACCAGTTCTCCCGCGATATGTTGACTGTCTGCGGCGCTTCCTCCATTTCCGCAGGTAATAATTTTTTTATTTTGTTTAATGGTTTTTTTCAAAATTAGGCATACATCTTCAATGCTTTTTTGAAAACTGGCTGTACCTATTTCTGACACAAGTTTCTGATGGTCAAGGATTATTTCTTCAATCAGTCGTTTTTTCGTTTTCATCTTCTGTTTCAAGATTGGTTTCCTCTTCTGATGGGGTAAGGTTTGTTATAATAATTTCAATATGTGAAACCCTTTCAACGCCGACGACATCCTGAAGATAATTTTTAATCAGCTCCTGTATCTGCGATGTAAGTTCCGGTATATTGTATCCGCTGGCAATCTTCATATGAATTACTGTTTCCAGTCCATGTGAACCAAGGGATGTTTTAACCCTGATGGATTTGATATTTTTCATCTGGAGGTTAATCTTTGTGTCAATAAATTCTTCTATTGCTTTAAGTGAAATTCTTACCTTTCCATGAGGATTGTCAATGGAAATGGTTCTACTTCTTACCAGGAAATCAAACCAATAAACAAGCCATATAATGCCTATTAAAATAAAAACAAAACCCAAAAGTCCGCTTTGAAGAAGATTTGTTTCAATATATTTACACATTACGATTAAGGCTTCTGGTTTTATCCAGCAAAAGGCAAGAAAGCAGGTTAAAACAAGGCCTGCCAGGATAAACATTATTTGCACAATTCTTGTAAATATTCTCATATTGTCTCCCTGCGAATTGTTATAAACCTTGCCAAAATTGGTTAATATATTGCTTTCGTTTAGAATTTCCAAATTTCAGTATTATCATTATATATTTATTTGTTATATTTTGCATATTAAAAATGTACGTGATACTTATATTTTATTTGTTTTATCTTTATAAGACTTGCCAGGACCGCATGTAATAAGTCCTTTTATTTCAAGTTTTGTTAAAATTTTTGCAAGTTCTGGTAGGTTTTTTCCTGTTAGTGTTTGTATCTCTTCAATGGATAATTCCCTTCCCTTAATCGCATTATAAACCAGTTTATCAGAATCAGAAAGATTTAGGTCTTCGGAAATTGATTCAACCTGTTTTTTGGGGTGTGATTCCAGCGGGACAAGATTCATATATTCAATAATTTCTTCAGGACTTTCAACAAGGCAAGCACCTTCCCTGATAAGAAGGTTATTCCCTTTGCCTGTTAGGCGATTAGCATCGCAGGGCAGGACAAAAACATCTTTATTTTGTTCAACCGCAAGATGGGCGGTTATAAGAGCCCCGCTTCGTAATCCTGCCTCTATAACGACCACTGCGCGGCTCATGCCGGAAATAATTCTATTTCTTCTTGGAAAATTAAATTTTTCAGGCAGTGTATTAAGTGGAAATTCTGATATAAGGGCTCCTGTTTCTGATATTGCCTGGGCAAGATTTTTATTTTCTGGCGGATAAATGGTTGCGAGACCACAGCCCAATATAGCTACAGTTGGGGTTTTCATTTTTAATGCCGCCTTATGTGCTATGGAATCAATTCCGCGAGCCATGCCGCTAATAATACATATACCGCAACCTGCCAGCATTACAGAAAATTTTTCGGCCATCTGAATTCCATATGAAGAAGGATTTCTAGTGCCGACAATAGCAATAGATATGGGTATATCGGGGATATTGCCCTTAATATATAAAATCACAGGAGGGTCTGGAATTTGTTTTAAAGAGGCAGGATACAATGGATTATCAATTGATATCAATTGTATTCCAGATGATTGAATGTTTTCCAGTTCTTTTTCCCATGGAAGATTTTTCCAGTTTTGTAACTGGTCCATCACCGTAGGTGGAAGAATTCCCGGTATTATTTTTTCCGATGAATTGAGAATTTCAATAGGATCCCTGTATATTTCCAGCAATTTTTTTATATGTACAGGGCCAATTCCGCGTACCATATTCAAAATTAACCATGTGGTCGTTGTATCCATTATACCTGGCTGTGTGGATCAAAAAGTTTTTTATGCTCTTCCATCGCAAATCTATCTGTCATTCCTGCAAGATAATCACAGATTATTTGTTCTTTTGGTTCTATGTTTAATCTTCTGCAGGCATGAGGAGGAATTTGTCTGGGTTCCTGATAATATGTCTCAAAAAGATTTTTCATAATGCGTGAGGCTTTTTCCGCCATTCGTATAACCCTATAATGATTATAAACCTTTTCCAGAAGAAGGGTTTTTAATTCCTCATACTGTTTTTTGATGGATTCGCTAAACGAAATGATATGTGGTAGTTTTCTAACATCGTCGACAGATTTAAGTGCATAATGAGCAATGTTATTCTTACTTGTGTTTGTTAGGTCTCCTACAAGAATATTGATAAGTGCGCTAACACTGGCACTTCTTTCAAGTTCCTGCTCCATGTTTTTTCCCTGTATCATGGAAACAACATTATTCCAGAATTCTAATCTATATAACTCTTTTATATCAAGAATGCCACTTTTAACACCATCATCAACATCATGGCTGGTATAAGCAATTTCATCAGCCAGATTAACAACCTGCGCTTCAAGAGAGGGGCAGATATGGTCGGTAAATTCCTTTATCTGGGGGGAATCATAGGTTGTTTGGTGTTTTACTATGCCTTCTCTTACTTCATAGGTAAGATTAAGCCCGTCAAATTTAGCATATCTTTTTTCTAGAATATCAACCACACGTAAGCCGTGACTATTATGCTCAAAGGTTTTTCCATATTTCTGCATTATTTCTTTTAATGC
>CAZSTE010000145.1:0-3032 GCA_964609735.1 uncultured bacterium | reverse complement strand
TACCTATGTTTATATGTGGCTTACCCCTTACAAATTTCTCCTTCGCCATTTCTCCCCCTTGGTTCGTATCACTCTGCCTTGGTCAGTTTTTTTAGTTGTTCTGCCGGGACCCTTTGATAAAAACAAGGTTCTATTATATAACTTGCGCGACCTTGTGTCAAGGACCTTATAACAGTTGGATAATCAAACATTGTGCGGAGCGCTACAAAACCTCGTATTACCTTGTATGGACCTTCTTCAATCATCTCTTCAATCTTGCCCCCACGCATTCCAAGATCCGCAATAACCTCCCCCACATATTGAGAGGGGGTTGTAATTTCTATCTTCATAATGGGCTCAAGCAAAACCGGAGAGGCCTTCCTATAGGCATCCTTAAAAGCGAGGGATGCCGCTATTTTAAAAGCAACAGCATTTGAATCAACAGGATGGAAAGATCCATCCACAACCACAGCTGTAAGATTAATCACTGGATACCCCAGCATGGGTCCAACCTCCATTGCTTCAACTATTCCTTCTTCAATATCAGAAATAAATTCTGCAGGAATAATCTCGCCTTTAAGAGAGGTTTTAAATTCAAAGTTCACATCTGCTGAAGCAGGACTAATCTCTAAAACAACATGTCCATAATGTCCTTTTCCACCTGTTTGTTTTATAAATTTTCCTTCTCCTTTTGCAGTCTTTGTAATTGTTTCTTTATAGGCAACCTCTGGTTTGCCAAGTCGGGCTTCCACATTATACTGTCTTTTCATTTTTTCAATAAGAACTTCTATATGCAGCTGTCCCATACCTGAAACAATGGTTTCACCGGTCTCAGGATCAATCCTTATCTTAAATGTTGGATCTTCCTCGCTCAATCTTGCCAGAGCTTGAAAAACCTTCTCTGAATCTGCCTTTGTCTTTGGTTCAACCTTCATATTAAGAACAGGTTCAGGGAATTTCATTTTTTCAAGAATAATTGGAGCGGTTGATAAACCAAGCGTATCTCCTGTAAAGGTATTTTTTAAACCGACAAGGGCAATAATATCTCCTGCTGAAGCTGTTTCTATCTCATGAAATTTATTTGCATGAACCTCAAGAATTTTCAATATCCTTTCTTTGCAATTTCTCGTCCAGTTGCTAACTCTGGCGCCGGAAACAACCTTTCCTGAATAAACCCGGGCATAAATAAGTTTACCAAAATACATATCATTAACCACCTTGAAGGTAAACATGCAAAGAGGTTCTTTTTCATCCACCTTTCTCAACACAATTTGTTTTGTCTCGGGATTTTCTCCATATATCTCGCCCCTATCAAGGGGTGAAGGAAGATAGTCAACAATTGCATCAAGAAGAAGTTTTGTTCCTTTATTTCTCAATGAACTACCGCAAAAAACAGGATATAACTTTCTTGAAAGTGTTGCCTTTCTTATTGCATTGCGAAGAATCTCTGGTTCTATTGGTTGGTTATGTAAATACAATTCCATAATTTTCTCATCATATTCCGCAAGTTTTTCAAATATCTGATTCCGGGCTTTCACAACATCTGCTTTCATTTCATCTGGAATATCTTTTATAACCGCATCATTTTCTGCTTCGGTTGAATAGAAAATCGCCTGATTATCAACAAGATTGATAATACCTGAAAAATTGGATTCCTTACCTATAGGAAGTTGTAAAACAAGACATTTTACACCAAACCTTGTTTCTATTTGGGAAACTACCTTATTGAAATCTGCTCCTAATCTATCAAGTTTATTAACATAAATTATTTTTGGAATCGCATATCTTTCGCTTTGCCGCCATACAGTTTCTGATTGAGATTGAACACCTCCAACACCGCAAAAAATTCCAATGGCACCATCAAGAACCCTGAGGCAACGTTCAACCTCAACAGTAAAATCAACATGACCAGGAGTATCAATAATATTTATCTTATGTTGTTTCCAATAACAGGTTGTCGCAGCAGATGTTATGGTTATTCCCCTTTCTCTTTCTTGGTCCATCCAATCCATGGTCGTTGTGCCTTCATCAATATTGCCAACACGAAAAATTTTCCCTGAATAATAAAGAATTCTTTCAGTAGTGGTTGTTTTACCGGCATCGATATGAGCAATAATCCCGATATTTCTTATTTTTTCAATATCAACCATTGGTAATAATTTTGTCCTTTTGTTTACAACAATCTTTGTTCCCATTTCTATTATTTTTCCTCACCTTGTTTTCCACATATATAGCCAAATATTTAACATAAATATGGCACACACACCTTTGAAACAGATAAGAAAATGCGGGTTTTACCAGCGATAGTGCGCAAACGCACGGTTTGACTCAGCCATTTTATGCATTTCTTCTCTTTTCTTCACACTTGCCCCCTCATTTTTACTCGCGTCAACAAGTTCTTCAACAAGTCGTATATACATTGGTTTTCCCTTCCTGGACCTTGCTGACTGAAGAATCCATCTGATTGCGAGAGCGAGACTTCTCCTGGGAGCAACCTCCACAGGCACCTGATAGGTTGCTCCTCCAACCCTTCTGGGACGAACTTCAAGACGTGGTTTTACATTATTAAGAGCCCTTTTAAAAACAATAAGTGGATCCTCTTTTGTTTTTTCGCCTAATAAATTAAAACATCTATACATAATCTGTTCAGCTAATGTCTTTTTTCCATCCACCATAAGAGAGTTTATAAAACGAGCAATCTCAAAATCATTATATTTTGGGTCTATCAGCGTCTTTTTTTTCGGTGTATATTTTCTCCTCGGCATATCTTCTACTCCTGTTTTTGTGTTTGCGCAGCCTGTTCATCCTTTGATTTTTTTGTTCCATAGCGCGAGCGGGATTTTTTTCTGCCTTCTACCTGACCGGCATCAAGGGTTCCACGAACAATATGATATTTCACACCCGGCAAATCTTTTACACGACCCCCTCTTACCAGAACGATTGAATGCTCCTGAAGATTATGGCCAATACCAGGGATATAGGCAATAACCTTTTTGCCATTGCTCAATCGCACCTTTGCTATTTTTCTCAGGGCTGAATTTGGCTTTTTTGGT
>CAZSTE010000144.1:0-3054 GCA_964609735.1 uncultured bacterium | reverse complement strand
TGCGTTTTCCCTTATTGCTATTTTGAGCTTTTTCCCGATTTTCTCTAAACAAACCATATAATCCGCGGGATTCTGTCTTGCAAGATGGGGATTGCTTGGATCAATAATAATGCCATCAATTCCTGAAGGATAATTTTCAACCATTTCAACGACTTCCCTGCCGGTTGAAAGTTCAACAATAACCGCCCTCATTGAATTTGTTCCATAATCAAGACCAAGGCTATATCTTTTCATTTTCACCCTCCTTCTATTTCAAAAACAGCATGGCTATTTTAACAAAGTCCATTGAAATTGTAAAATAATTTATTCGCATAATTGCTCGCGTTGGTGTAGAATTAATCAAATAAAACAATGAAAAAAATCAACACATTCCATATCCAGTGGCATATAACAGAAATCTGTAATTTGAGATGCAAACACTGCTATCAGAACTCATTCAACCAGAAAGAACTAACATTAATTCAGATTGAAAAAATTTTTCAAAACCTCACAGATTTTGTTAACAAACCAAACCAGCACCTTATCGTTGATATTACCGGCGGAGAACCGCTTTTGCATCCTAATTTTTGGCATATCTGTGAAACGCTTGAAAAAAATGACACTGTTGAGGAATTTGGTATTATTACAAATGGCACGCTTCTTAAAAAAGACACAGTTGAAAAAATTACATCCTACCGTAAATTTAAAACAATTAAGATTTCCTGTGAAGGTTCTGAAAAGGATTGTTTTGAGCGCATAAGACCATTTGCTTATACCGGATTTCTTGACATTTTGAAATTGATTTCACACTTTAAGGGAGAAAAATTTTTGATGTTTACCCTGATGGAGATAAATTCAAATCAAATTTCTGGATTGTTTAATCTTGTTGAAAAATACGGGCTTAATGGATTTATTATTGAAAGATTTTTTCCAATGGGCAAGGGAAAACAGCTTGCAGAATTTGTAATTTCAAAACAAACATGGAAAACAACAATAGAAAAATTGCTTCAAAAATGCGGATTTCCAGATGACCTGAATCTTGTATTGCCATACAGGGCTTTTAAGATTGCAAAAAATAAAAAAACCTGGCAGTTATTTGGAGCGCCTTGCATTGTTGGAAAATCAGGTTGCGCCATTATGCACGATGGAACGGTTTTCCCATGTAGAAGATTTGCCCTTGACATAGGAAACAGCCTGTATCAGCCATTTGAAGAGATATGGAAAAACAATCCATGTAGAAAGATCAAAAGAAAAACGCTCAAAGGAACCTGTGGTATCTGTAAGATAAAAAGCTGTAGGGGTTGCAGGGCAATTGCCCGCTGTCTTTACGGCGATTACCTAAAACAGGACCCTCATTGTTTTCTTGATGGATAACCTGCAATTGAAAGGGTTTAATGCTGAATCCTTAACATTGCATCAACATCATAATATAATAAAACAATAACAATTATATTGAACCCGGAGGTTAAAATGCTAACGCTTAATGAAAAAAATTTTGATGAGGCAATAAATAGCAATTCTGTTATACTGGTTGATTTTTATGCTGACTGGTGCGGGCCATGCAGAATGATGGCACCTGTTGTAGAAGAAATTGCAAAAGAACTTGAAGGAAAACTTATTGTGGCAAAACTTAACGTGGACGACAGCCCGGATATTGCATCAAGATTTCAAATCTTCTCAATTCCCACCTTTATTCTTTTTAAAAATGGCAGGATAGAAGAAAAAATTATAGGCGCGGTTGGAAAATCCGGATTGCTCGAAAAAATCAATCCCCATATAGATAAGTAATAAAACTGTT
Organism: uncultured bacterium; assembly: GCA_964609735.1. GTDB lineage: Bacteria > Ratteibacteria > UBA8468 > B48-G9 > DTJG01 > DTJG01. The sequence continues at coordinate 1,277 of CAZSTE010000144.1, read as the reverse complement.
AGGATAGGGCCATGGTAAAAAAAGGAAAGCAATGAATCAGGTATTTATCCTCGGCGTGGTAAGTTTTTTTGTTGATATAAGTACTGAAATGGTGTATCCAATCCTGCCGCTTTTCCTGACAGCCGCTCTGAAAGCAAATGTTGCAATGCTTGGAATAATTGAAGGTTTTGCTGAAAGTATTGCAAGCATTTTAAAGGTTGTTTCAGGGTATCTATCTGATAGGCTTCAAAAAAGGAAATTTCTTGCAATTTTAGGATATGGATTTTCATGGTTCGGAAAGATATTTTTTCTTCTTGCGACAACATGGCAATATGTTTTCACGGGACGCCTTGTTGACAGAATTGGAAAAGGCGTAAGAACCGCGCCACGGGATGCCCTGATAGCAGACCATTCCCCTCAAAATAAAAGAGGCTTTGCGTACGGCGTACATAGAGCGCTGGACAGCCTTGGGGCTTTTGCCGGGGTTGCCTTGCTCCTTTTTTTTGTTTCAACAGATTCTTTTAACATTTCAGACATTGGCCAGTATAAAAAAATTTTCGCGATATCCATTATCCCTGCTTTTATTGGTTGGATTTTGCTTTTCACAATAAAAGATAAGCCGGCGATTCAGAAAAAACAAACAGGTATAAATCTGCCATTAAAAACCCTGCCAAAAAGATTGAAAATGTTTCTTGCCTTTACCTTTATCTTTGCACTTGGAAATTCTTCAAATCAGTTTTTACTTCTTAAGATACAGCAGGAAACAGGTTCATCTGTTATGATGCTTGTGGCATATCTTATATTTAATTGTATATATGCTGTCGGTTCAATACCCTGCGGCAAAATTTCTGATATGATGGGACAAAAATTTGTGTTAATAGCCGGCTATCTGGTTTATGGCATTGTTTACTGGCTTTTTGCGGCAGGAGGAAATATTGCCTTTTATATGTCTGCATTGGGACTTTACGGATTTTATATGGCTCTCACAGATGGGGTTGAAAAATCGCTTGTCAGTCAAATTGCGCCTGATGAATTGAAGGGTTCCATGCTTGGATTGCATGCAACACTGGTAGGATTGGGATTGCTTCCTGCCTCAATAATAACCGGTTTTTTATGGCAGACCTTTGGAGCCGCAGTCGCTTTTGGATTTGGCGGAAGCCTTGGTATTTTTGCGGCTGTTGGCTTGTTTTTTATCCTATAATTAAATGCCTGTTCTGTATCGGTCCTTAAACTCAGCCTTTTTTCCCTTATTCCAGGAATTTATCTTTGAAAAATAGCCTGTAACCCGGCTTATCCAT
>CAZSTE010000143.1:0-3071 GCA_964609735.1 uncultured bacterium | reverse complement strand
TGATAAGTCACTATTTATTTCTTTAACTGATAAATATTTGTTAAATTTACATTCCCGATTTATAAAAAAGTATTTCCATTGCATATGAGCTATTTTTTGAGCTACTTTTCTGTATTCTATTAGAGTTCTAATAACTTGAGCTACTTTTCCTTTATTTGCAAAGTGTGGATAAAAATATGTGCCTATAATTTTCTCTTCTTTATTCTTCATCTTGCGTGATCTCTTTTATTATTTTTTCTGTTTTTCTCTTTGCTCTTCTTAAGCCATAAAGTTTTGCTGAAAAACTATAAATAACTGCTACAAAATCTTGAATAATGTCTTCTTTTTCATCTTCAGCTCCGTTTACTATTTCTATAAGTTTCCCCTGTTTTTCACATAATAACCTGATATAATTAAAACCAAACCTTGTTAATCTGTCTTTATGCTCAACAAGTAAAATTGAATAATCTTGTTTATTTAGCAAATTTATAAGTTTTGGTCTTGCATCATTTACCCCTGAACCAACTTCTTTTACCATATGTTTTATTTGGTATCCCTTTGCTATTGCATATTCTTTTAATCTTTCAGCCTGCTTTTCAAGATTGTCTCTATTTTCATGAGATGAAACTCTTGCATATATCGCCACAATATTTTGAGTGGATAAAACATTAGCTTTTTCTTCTTCAAGAACCACAATAGTTCCCGTTGGTAGTTTTTTTGCATTTGGCAGTTTTCCATCTTTAAACATTTGCCAGGCTCTACGATAACTTATCCCCATTTTCTTTGCCCAGGTTGATAGTTTCATATTTTTATATTATACATTTTTAGCTATTTATGTCAATATTTGTCTATGAAATTAATTACTTGTATCATATACCGCCTGCTATGACAAAGGCATCATTTAAATGTGATTTAGGTAGCCCAAGTTCTATCCTTTTGTTTTTTGTGATATAACCATAAGTGGGATTAACAATGTTTCCCATCTCCCTTAACTTATTAACCAGTATCCACCTCACAGCAGACATGAACGTCTCGGCTTTAAATCCCTTAGACGGTTTAATATGAAGGATTAGTTTTCCCTGTGAAACCTTCTCATGACAGGTTTTACATAGTGTTATTAAATTATCGGGTCTGTCACCTCCAATCTGTCTTGATACAATGTGGTGAACTTCAAGAATTATGTTTTTAGATTTATCCTTGCAATTTTGACAGGTATGACTATCTCTGTGTAGTACATATTCTCTTACATTCCAAAAATCTCTTTGCTGTCCATTCTGATAATCAACTCCAGATATTCCAGGATTTTTGATTTTCTGAATGTCAAACGCTGCTACCTCAATATTGATTTGAGATACAGGAAGGATTGCTTTAACCTGATTTATAATTTTGATATGTGAATCCAGCTTGTGTTGTATTGAGGGTGCAAGCCAACCTTTGGGTTTTTTCCTGTTAAGAAAACGGGGTTTTCTGTACCACGTTTTACGGTATCTTCTGAATCTACGGTATTGCCTCCGTTCTGAATTCAACTTCACAATGTCCTCTCTCAATTTTACTTCCGCAGAATAAATCTCTTTGTCCTTTGTTACTGCCGAAAGTCCAATATTAGTGTAACCACTGTCTACACCAAGAGTAATGGGTTGCTTATATCCAGAACAGCCATAAATAAGTTGAATGGTAAAGGGGGTTCTCTGAATGACTTTTGCCTTGCCCTGCTTAAGTAATAACCTTGCTTTTGCAGGGTGACATGGCATAAGAGGGTTGCCATGTTTATTGATCACATAGGCTAACATATAGCCTCCTTTCTCTCTCCGAAGAGAGGTTATTGCCGCATCGGGGTTGTTAAGAGAAGTTTTTAAGCCTGTCACACTGAGAGTTTCCTCTTTGTTTAATGACAGGCCACAGTTGCTACGGACTTGCGGAACATCCGTAGGTGTGTTGGTTATCCTTCTGTCTCTTAACTGCTGCATAATTTCTTATGCCCCCTGGTCAAACAGTTACCCTTACAGGTTACCCTGCAAGCCCCGTCCGTCAGGGCGGGGTGATTGACTAATTCTCCGAGACCCTTTCCCATATATTACTCCTAAAAGTATCCACTCCTGGAAGTAATACATAAACATCAAAGTCTAAGTAGATTTTTCGAAAAAGTCAAAAAATCTTCAAAAATTTTTACATTTCTTTTTTAAAAAATCCCAAAAAGATCATTTAACAATGCATGATTTCTGTCTTTGACAGGGTTATGCATTTTATTTTCTAAAAAAAATTTAAAAGGAGGCTTAAAATGCCATCTCAATTTAGTTTATTGGAAAGGGAAAAGCCATGTATTTAATGGCTATTTTGTTTACAAGTGTATTTGGTCTAACAGTATTTGTATGGGATCATATACCAAATATTGCTCCAATTATTTTGGTTGGCCAGATGGTGTTTTTATTTTTGTTTGTAAATAACAAAATTTAAAGGAGGTTTTATGAAAAGTGATCTTGAATTTTTAAGGAAAATTTCAATCAAGGAATTTCTGGAAATCGAATATGGAGTCAACTTTCGAAAAATTGGAAAATCGTACTTCTGTCTATCCCCTTTAAGATCAGAGTCAAACCCGTCTTTTTCAGTAAATCTGGAAGAGACAATGTGGTATGACTTTGGGATTGGTGGAGGCGGAGACATTTTCAAGCTCGTAATGAAACTAAAAAACTGTGGTTTTGCTGAAGCCTGTAAAACCCTGGAGGATTTTGCAGGGATAATAAAACCAGTAGAAACATCAAGAACAATCGTAAAATCCCAAAACCTTGATAAAACTCAGTATGCAAAAGCATTTTTTCAATCAATTATAAAAACCAGTAACGAATTATTCATAAGACGATACTTCAAGGATATGGGACTTCCTTTTCACGCCGAAATTGGCACAGCTGAATACAAAGACACATACGATAATAGATTTATCGTATTTCCTGTTCCTGATCCAGAAAACATCGAAGGGCTTGAATGCCGAGCTGTAATTGACAGAGACGGAAGGATTGAACATGCGGTTGATAAAGATGGGGAAAAAATCAGAAAAACCATTGGTAAAAAATCCTGCTGGCTATTAAAAAGAGATC
>CAZSTE010000142.1:0-3076 GCA_964609735.1 uncultured bacterium | reverse complement strand
TTCAGAAAAAGCCCCTGTAGAAAGCATTATCAGAAGGACTCTTTCAAAGGATAAGGATATTAAAACCCCGGAAGATGCCGTTAAACGGATTTATATTGAATTAAGGCCTGGATTTCCTCTTGAAGAAAGAGAAGCAAAGAATTTCTTCAGACGGTTATTCTTCACATCTGAACAATACGACCTTTCTCCGGCAGGCCGTATGCAGATAAATAAAAAACTTGGATTATCACTTACCGAATTGCATCTTACCCCGGATGACATAATAAAAACCATAAGATATCTTTTGAATTTGATAGAAAAAAATAAGGGTGAAATCGATGATATAGACCATCTGGGTAACAAACGTGTAAGAACCTCGGCAGAATTGGTTAAAGAACATGTCTATGAAGGATTGATGAGGTTGGCTCATTTTATAAAGGAACGGATGGCTATTATTGATAAATCTCAGGAGATTTCTCCGCAGGATATTCTTAATAGCAGAATTTTTTCAACCGTTGTTGAAGAGTTTTTTGCCAGAAACCAGCTTTCGCAATTTCTTGACCAGATAAATCCTCTTGCAGAACTGACACATAAACGTCGTCTTACCGCTGTTGGAGAAGGTGGCGTAAAAGAAAGAAAAAGAGCTGGGTTTGAAATTAGGGATGTTCATTATACCCATTTTGGAAGGATATGCCCCATAGAAACACCAGAAGGCGCAAATGTTGGATTAATTAATTCTCTTACTGTGTATGCCGCTGTTGATGAAATGGGATTTATCAGAACTCCCTATTACAGGGTAAAAAATGGAAGGATTCTTTTTGAGGAGGTTGTATATATTTCTGCTGATGAGGAAGATAATTTTGTTGTTGCGCCCCCTGATGTTTTATATAATTCCAAAACAGGCCAGATTATTCCTGAAATAATAAGGGTCAGGTCAAAGGGCGGGGAATTTACAGAAACCCCCCGTGATGAAATTCAACTGATAGGTGTTTCACCAAAACAGGTCGTGAGTTTAAGCGCGTCATTAATTCCTTTTCTTGAACATAATGATTCAAATCGCGCCCTTATGGGATCCAATATGCAAAGGCAGGCAGTTCCGCTTTTGAAGGCAGAAGCGCCTCTTGTTAAAACCGGTATAGAAAAAAAGGTTGTGTTTGATTCAAGAATTATAGTAAAGGCATTAAATTCGGGGATTGTGTCCTATGTGGATGCTCAAAAAATAGTAATTGAGAAAGATGAAAAAGGAATATTTCCCTGGCAATATCACGATGAATATTATCTGCAGAGTTTTCGTAGAACAAATCAGGATACCTGCTTTCATCAAAAACCAATTGTTTCACTAGGTCAACATGTAGAAAAAGGACAAATCATTTCTGATGGTCCCGCGGTGTCGCCAGAAGGGGAACTTGCTCTTGGTAAAAATTTGCTTGTTGCGTTTATGCCATGGAGAGGATATAACTTTGAGGATGCCATAATCCTAAGTGAAAGACTTGCGAAAGAGGATACGTTTACATCAATACATATTGAAAAATTTGAAATAACTGCCCAGGAAACAGAAAGAGGGGAAGAAGAAATAACAGCCGACCTTCCAAATGTTTCAGAAGAAGAACTGAGAAACTTAGGCAAAGATGGAATAATAAGGATAGGCGCAGAGGTTAAACCAGGGGATATACTTGTTGGAAAAATTACACCGAAAGGTGAGGTTGAATTAACCCCGGAAGAAAAGCTTCTCAGGGTTATATTTGGAGAAAAAGCCAGGGATGTTGCTAATACATCGTTGATTGTTCCTCCAGGTATATATGGGGTTGTTACAAATATTCGGATTGATTCGGCTTGTGTTTCAGAAGAATCTCAGATAAAGGCAGGTCTTGAAAAAATAGAACACGATGCGAAAAAGAAAAAAAGTATTGTGCGCAATATTATCACAAAACAGATAAAATCTATTCTTACAAAACATAATATTTCTATTGCTGTGTTGGGTTCCAGTCCTAATATATGGGACAAGATTGTTAATTCAATTGAGAAAGAAAATGTGAAAAAAGAGGTTTTAAAGATTATTAAAATTGGAAAATCGGAGCTTGAAAAAATAGAACACGAAGCAAAAAACGAAGAAATAAAAATCCGTAAAGGCCCTGAACTTGAAGCAGGTGTGTTAAAAAAGGTGTCTGTTGAAATAGCGGTAAAAAAGAAGATTACTATTGGCGATAAGATGAGTGGACGACATGGAAACAAGGGGGTTGTTTCTATCATACTACCAGAGGAAGATATGCCTTTTTTGAAGGATGGAACCCCTGTTGATATTGTTCTTAATCCTCTCGGAGTGCCATCTAGGATGAATATAGGACAGGTTCTTGAAACACATCTTGGATGGGCTATGAAAACGCTTGGTTATTCAATAGAAACTCCTGTGTTTGAGAGTATTAAGGAAATGGAAATAAAACAAAAACTTCAGGAAGCCGGTCTTCCCCAGGATGGAAAAACAAATCTTTATGATGGTGAAACAGGAGAAATGTTTTTACAGCCGGTTACCGTTGGTTCAATTTATATGATGAAGCTTATCCATCTTGCGGATGAAAAATTCCATGCCCGCTCTGTTGGTTCTTATTCCTTAATAACCCAGCAGCCCCTTGGCGGAAGGGCCCAATTTGGCGGTCAAAGATTTGGAGAAATGGAGGTTTGGGCTCTTGAGGGATATGGTGCTGCTTATACATTGAGGGAAATACTTACAATAAAAAGTGATGATATTAAGGGAAGAAAAAAGGCGTATGAGAGCATAGTAAAAGGCCTTGACTATCAGGAAGAAAATCTTCCAGAATCATTTCATGTTCTTACAAAAGAATTAAATGGCCTTGGTTTTGATTTGAGAATTGACAGAAAAAAACAGGGCAATGAAGAAAAGGATATTGTTAAAATTAGGATTGCTCCGCCAATGGTGATTCGTTCCTGGTCCTATGGAGAGGTAAAAAAAGCAGAGACATTGAATTATAGAACAAATAAGCCTGAAAGGGATGGTTTATTCTGCGAAAAAATATTTGGACCAATAAAAGATTGGGAATGTAATTGTGGTAAATACAAAAAACAACGATTTCGCGGAATT
>CAZSTE010000141.1:0-3112 GCA_964609735.1 uncultured bacterium | reverse complement strand
ACCTGCTGCCCCCGCCTTAAAAGGGCGGTGCTCTGCCGGGTGAGCTAGCGGCCCACAAAGGTTTATCATTTTACTGAAAAAAGGTAATTGTGTCAATTAAATGTATAAATTATGTTATTATAATACAATAGGTATTAATATGTTATTGATAAAAAAATTCCGAAAAACCTTAGGAATAAAAAAATAGATAATATTTTAATCATCGGTTTAAGTTCTATTGGAGACAATCTCCTTATTTCTCCAGCAATTAAATTATTAAGGGATACCTATAAAAATGCAGTTTTTGATATCGTGGTGGGCCCAAGAGCTGTAGATTTTGCAAAAGATAATCCTGTTTTTTCACACACATATATATGGGATAAAAAGACCGGAATATTAAATCTTGCTAGAATGTTAAAAAATAAGAAGTATGACCTTGTTGTTGATTTTAGAAATTCTATTATTCCATTTTTTATAAAAAGCAAATATCAATTGACCTTTTTTAAGGCTGAATTTTTTTCAAAAAAATTCTTTACTCATGAATCCAAAAGAATCATGAAATTTTTTCAACCCTATTTTGGAACTCCCGGTTATATTGAGCTCTTTTTTCCGCTTTCAGCCGAAGAAATTTCTGAGAATAAAATATTTTTCCAGGGCTTTAAATTTTTTACCTCCGGCAAACAAATTATTGTGATAAATCCTGGCGCTGCGTTTGAAAAAAAACGATGGAGAAAAGAAAATTTTGCCGAAGTGGCAAAAAAAATTATTTCTCATTTTAATGCGAATATTGTTATTGTTGGCAATAACAACGAATATATGCTTGCGGAAGAAATTAAAATGCTGATAAATAGCGATGAAGCGACAAATCTTGCAGGAAAAATTACATTTAGAAATCTTGCTTATCTGCTATCAAAGGCATCGTTATTAATTACAAACGACACAGGCACAATGCATCTGGCTTCAGCGATGAAATGTCCCCTTATTGCGATATTTGGACCAGGCAATCCCTTGCGATATGGCCCCATAGGAACAAAACATATTATTCTTCACACAAAAAGGAATTGTTTTCCATGCAGGGTTGAGTGGAAATGTAAAAAAGAATTTATATGTATGGATGATGTAACAGCGGATGATGCTTTTATCGCTGCATCAAAAATTTTAACCGGAAAAATATGATAAATATAATCTTCAATCCTCATCTTTGTGCAATCCCCATTTGCACATATTTTCAAAACTAATTTTTAAACTTTCCCATATAGAAAGAAGTGGGGAAAAATCCATTTCCACAATGGCATATTTTGCGCTTGAATTGTTTGCTGATAAAAGAATGTTTTCCCAGTTAAGATTACCTGTTCCAACAGCAACCATTATCTGCTGGTTATCCTGCGATATTGCCATATCTTTAAAATGAATGGAATTTAATCGTTTTGAATATCTGCTAATCCAATAGGCGGGATCTCCACCGCCATACTGGATCCAGTAGGTATCGGGTTGAGCAGTAAGCAAACCCTTTGAATTTTCCAGGATAAGCTCAAGCCATGTTTTACAACCGCATTTTGCAAATTCAATGCCATGATTATGATAACCAAGAACAAGTCCATTTTCCTTTAATATTTCCGCAGCCTTCGCAATCTGTTCAGCGGTTTGTAGAATCCCATTTATGTCAAAAGATTTGGTTCCGGGCCAGCTACAATTGCAACATGTCGTATTAAGCAATAATTGTTCATCAACCATTTTCCGGGTATTCTGTAAAATTTTATCAATACCGATATGACTTGAACACACCTTCAAGCCGTTATCATCAAGAATATTCTTAAACTGTTTTGCGTCTAATCCTCCGAATCCGGCTGTTTCAACATATCTAAAACCAATATCTGAAAGTGTTTTTGCCGCGCGGGCAAATTCCTCGGCTGTTTCTAAATATTTCCTTATAGAAAAAAGTTGAACCCCAATCTTCATTTTCCATCCCCTTTCTGTTAAAATATACTGAAAATGTTTTAACTGTTTTCTTTCATCTTTTTTACACCCTATTAATATAAATCTCCATTATTGTTTGTCAAATTGATTATTTAAGGATTTGCTTTTCAGACGCCGGAAGAGGTATCTGTGTGCCCGAACTTGCGGAATGTTTTCCACTCTGTAGGTACGCCAAACACATATGGTTTTCCTGAAAGCGGATGAGGATAAACAAGCACAGATGTTTGATAAACCTTTTCAAGGATTTGATAATTCAAAACCTCGGACGGGGTTCCTGAAATGCATACGTTTCCTTTATCCAACAAAACAATCTTATCGCAATATTGAGATGCGAGATTTAAATCGTGCAAAACAACAAGAATAGAAAGCAAATATTTTTTTTGATATATTTTTAAAAGATCAAGAAATGAAAATTGAAATCCAATATCAAGATGCGCTGTGGGTTCATCAAGAAAAATAAGTTTTGGTTCTTGAACCAAACATTGGGCAAGCATCACTCTTTGTTTTTCACCTTCAGACACCTGAAATATGTTTTTCTCCATAAACGGCGTTAGTTCCAATTGGCGGGCAACATCTATGATTGCCTCAAAATCGGCTTTTGATGGACCGCGAAAGGTACGAAGAAATGGATATCGCGCCATTAACAGAAGTTCTCTCACCGTGTAAGGATAAACTATTTCAATATCAGAAGGCAAAAAAGCAACATCCCTTGCAAATTTTTGTATGGAAATCGTGTTTATGTCTATATTATTTAATAAAATTTTACCAGATGCGGGTTTAAGAATTTTTGCACAGGTTTTCAAAAGCGTGGACTTTCCACTGCCATTAGGACCAATAATTCCAACAAAATCACCCCTGTCCACATAAAAAGTTATATTATGTAAAACTTCATATCTGCCATAGGATGAACATACATTATTGCATTCCAGAATCACCATTTTTGTTTTCCTGTTGTTTTCATCAGTATCAACACAAAAAATATTCCGCCAAAGAATCCGCTTATAACACCCACAGGAATTTCAAGAGGTTGCGCAATTGTGCGGGCAAGAGTATCTGCAATAACAAGAAAGGCTCCGCCTAAAAGTATGGAAGCAGGGATACTTCTACGGTGGTCAGCGCCAACAAAAATCCTCACGATATGAGGGATAACAAGCCC
>CAZSTE010000140.1:0-3135 GCA_964609735.1 uncultured bacterium | reverse complement strand
GGAAAAAGCTCCGCTTGGCGGAGAGCTGTCCGGACATATCTATTTTGCTGATGAATATTTTGGGTTTGATGATGCGTTTTATGCCTGTTTGCGGATGTTAAGAATTATGGATGAAACCGGAAAAAATCCAGAGCAGCTGCTTGAGGGCACAAAAAGATATTTTTCAAGCCCTGAAATAAGAATTGATGTGGGCGAAGAAAAAAAATATAGAATTGTTGAAGAATTGAGAGATTTTTATGAAAGCAGGTTTAGAATAAGTGAGATTGACGGCGTTAAGGTTTATTTTCCGGATGGCTGGGCGCTTGCAAGGGTTTCTAATACGCAGCCTGCGATTGTATTAAGGATTGAGGGCAATTCTCAAAAAGCTCTTGAAAACATAAAAAAACAATTTCTTGATAAGGTAATGGAGATTATAAACAAATGAACTGGCAATTTTTCTGGATTGCTTTTGCAACAATTTTTCTCGCTGAAATAGGCGATAAAACGCAGATTGTTTGCTTTTCATTAAGCACAAAAAGCATGTCAATTCTGCCTGTTTTTTTGGGAGCAATGATTGCCTTTGTTCTTAGCACGCTTATTGCCTGTTTTCTTGGAAATTTTTTGCAACGAATTGTGCCATTGAAAATTATTCATTCAATAGCAGCAATAATTTTAATTGCGTCCGGCATGCTGATTCTTTTCAAAAAAATTTAGGGTTGCCGCAGATTTTCCGGCTAAAAAACAGATAGAAAATACTATTTCAGCAATACCAAAATGATATGCGGAGGAACAATGAAATATATTGTGTGTATAAAACAGGTCCCCGACACAATGGATGTAAAGGTTGATCCTGAAACAAAAAGAATCGTTAGGGAAGGGGTGCCAAGCATTCTTAATCCTTACGACACATATGCCATAGAAGAAGCGCTCCGGCTTAAAGAACGATTTGGCGGAACAGCTGTCGCAATATCAATGGGCCCTTCACAGGCAGAGGAAATTTTGAAGGAGGCAATATCGCTTGGTGTTGATGAGGCATATCTTTTAAGCGATAGGGCTTTTGCCGGAAGCGATACGCTTGCAACATCATATACGCTTTCAAGGGCAATTAAGAAATTGGGCGATTTTTCCGTTGTAATATGTGGAAGAGAAGCAATGGACGGCAGCACAGGACAGGTTGGGCCCGAACTTGCTGAACATCTTGGAATTCCGGCGATTACATATGTAAGCAAGATTATAGATATCGCTGAAACATATATTGAATGTGTGCGACTTCTTGAAGACCACTACGAAACATTAAGGGCGCCTTTGCCCGTTGTGATTACTGTGGTAAAAGAAATAAACCAGCCGCGATTGCCGTCATTAAAAGGAATGCTGAAGGCGAAGAAAACGGCTGTGCCTATTTTAACAAAAAATGATATAGGCGGTAATGATGCGCAATATGGCCAGGATGGTTCTCCAACAAAGGTGATGGAGATATGGAGGCCTGAAATAAAAAAGGAAGGAAAAATTTTTTCAGGAGAAGTGGACAACCTTGTTGAAATCATTATTCAGGAACTTAAAAATTTAGGAGCGGTGTAAAATGGAAATAAAAATTAACAATAATAAATGCACCGGCTGTAAGATATGTGTGGATATTTGTCCTGTTGGAGCAATAGAAATTGATAATCAGGATAAGGCTTATATCAATAATGAAAAATGTAGTTTGTGCAGGATGTGTGTAAAACAATGTCCTGAAAATGCAATTGAGATTCTGGGAGAAGAAAAGAAAAAAACAGATGTGGATTTAAGCCAATATAAAGGAATATGGTTTTTTGCAGAATTAAAACAGGGTGAACTTTCTCATGTTTGTTTTGAACTTCTTGGAATTTCTTTAAGGATTGCTGAAATCTTGAAGGAGGAAGTTTGCGGTGTTATTTTTTCATCAGATGGCGAAGAAAAAGCCCGGCAACTTTTTAATAGGGGTGCTGACAAGGTTTATCTTGTTGAAGAACCTTCTCTTGATCAGTTTAGACAGGATATCTATGTGTGTCTTCTTACAGAGATGATAAAAAAATATAAACCCAATATTGTGCTTGCTTCTGCGACAATGATTGGAAGAAGTTTTATTCCGCAGACAGCTGCGCGGCTTAAAACAGGACTTACCGCTGATTGCACAAACCTTGCTATCGACCCTGAAACCAAACTTCTTCAGCAGATAAGGCCAACCTACGGTGGAAACCTTATGGCTAAAATTATCTGTGAAAATCACAGGCCTCAAATGGCAACAATAAGACCAAAATCAGTTGAAGAAGCAAAACCAATCGCGCCTGGCAAAAATGGCATTATTGTAAAAGAGGATTTTTCAATCTTTAATGCGACCTGCAGGGTTGACCTTGTGTCAAAAGAATCTGTTGAACAAACAATTGACCTTCAGGAGGCAGAGATTATTATTTCCGGCGGAAGGGGGCTTGGCGATGGAAAGAATTTTGATATGATAAGAAGATTTGCTCAGCTTATCGGAGCCGCTGTCGGCGCATCGCGGGCTGCTGTTGATGCGGGATGGATTCCTTATCCGCATCAGGTGGGACAAACAGGAAAAACCGTTAAACCCAAAATCTATATTGCCTGCGGAATATCAGGGGCTATTCAACACCTTGCGGGCATGTCAACATCTGACTATATTATTGCCATAAATAAAGACCCGAATGCTCCTATTTTTCAGGTTGCAAATTTAGGAATTGTTGGAGATATTTTTGAAATTATTCCAAAATTGATTCAACAATTAGAATCAAAAGCCTGATGCTATATAAGTAATATAGACATAATAATAAAATATCCAACAAGAAAAACAATTCCCACAGGAATGCCAAATTTTGCCCACTCCCTGCTTGATATATTAAGCTTATTGGCAGATATAATATTTGGAATATTGCCAGGTATCAACATTCCTCCTGAAATCAAAAGTCCCATCAAAACAAACTGAATCTGGTCAATATGCATTTTGGGGCTTATTTCAGCAGCTGCAAGCGTGGCGTTGTCTAAGATTGCAGAAACAGTATTAATCCAGTAAAGGGCAATGTCTCCGAGATGAACAATATACATATCGATTACAGGTTTAAATCCTGATCCGAGAAAAAGCAGAGCCATAACAAAAAGATACACCTTTCCCGCCCGTAA
>CAZSTE010000139.1:0-3173 GCA_964609735.1 uncultured bacterium | reverse complement strand
TTGCTTAAAAATATCTCAGACCAGATTTCATGGTCGCTTGCCGCAATCCTGGTTGTATCGCGGAAACCCGCGCCAACACAAAAATTTACATAGGGTTCATCCATTTTTTCAGAAAGTAAAGATACAAGCAAAAAAGCAATAAGATGGGGCAGATGACTTGTATATGTGCATATCTCATCGTGTGTTTTTGCATCCATTCTTATTGGTTTTCCACCAATCATCTGCCAGAATTTTTCTATTGTTTCGATTGTTGAACAGGCGCAATTGGGAAGAGGGGTTATAATAACTGCTTTGTTTTCAAAAAGCGATCCGCTGGCCTGATCAATACCCTTTTTTTCAGAACCGGCCATTGGATGGGAACCAGCAAATCTATGCCCTGAGGGAAAGGATTCTTCAACAGCCCTTACTATGTCGGTTTTTGTGCTGCCGACATCAGTAAAAAGAAGATATGGATGCTGTTTGGCAATTCTTCTGGCAAACCCAATGTTTGCTGATATCGGCGCAGAAAGTATCACAAACTCAGCATCCTTAATAAATTCATCAAAATCTGAAAATCCCCTATCAATTATTCCACGTTCAGTTGCTTTTTGAAGGGTTTGCGAGGTTCTTGTGTAACCAAAAATCTTATGGGCAATCCCTTTACTTTTTACTGCCAATGCAACAGAACCGCCCACTAAACCCAGACCTGCAATCCCGATAGTTTCAAACATCATCACATCCCAATCAGGTTTGTTCTGTTTTTTTCTCAGACATCTGTTTGAAAATAGAAAACATCTCAAGAGGTATTGGAAATACCAGCGTTGAATTTTTTTCAGTGGCAATCTCAGTGGCTGTCTGAAAATATCTTAACTGGACTGCTATTGGAACCTCTGCAAGTTTTCTGGCGGCCGCCACCAATTTTTCACTTGCTTGATATTCGCCTTCTGCATTAATAACCTTTGCCCGCCGTTCCCTCTCAACCTCAGCCTGTCGCGCCATGGCTCTTTTCATTGTATCAGGCAGTTCAACCTCTTTTATTTCAACAATACTAACCTTAATACCCCATGGGTCTGTTTGTTCATCAATAATCTGCTGAAGCTTATGGTTAATCTTGTCTCTTTCAGCCAGTATTTCATCAAGTTCCATCTGTCCAAGCACACCTCTAAGGGTGGTTTGGGCAATCTGCATTGTAGAAAGATGGTAGTTTTCAACCTCAACAATCGCCTTTGAAGCATCCATAACCCTGAACCACACCACAGCATTTACCTTAATGGGAACGTTATCCTTTGTCATAACCTCCTGAGGCGTAACATCAAAGGTCACGGTTCGTAAACTTACCTTTATCATTCTTTCTATGCCAGGAATGAGAAAAAATAATCCAGGTCCCCTTGGACCCATCAAACGACCAAGACGAAAAACAACGCCTCTTTCATATTCTGGAACAACCTTTACCGCGCTGGTTATTATCATCATCGCCACAATAATTCCCAAAACAGTCCATATAAACATTTGTCCTCCAGATTAATAAATCATTTCGGGCCTGTTACCGATAATCTAATGTTAACCTTTTTATTATTTTGTGTCAAAGATGTGATTGCATATTTATCGGTATAAACCCGCAGTTGTATTTATTTTTTATTCTCCAGATATTTTATTATTGAAGCTGCTGCCCTTTTGCCATCACCCATCGCATTTATCACTGTCGCAGCTCCCCGGGCAATATCGCCTCCGGCAAAGATATCATCAACACTTGTTTGACAGGTTTCCGGGTCAACCACAATAATTCCTGATGGCGTAACCCTTAAATCAGATATCCCCGTGGCTAAAAGATAATTGGGTTTCTGGCCTATGGCAACAATTGCTGTCTCGGATTCAATAAACATTTCTGAACCTGGCACAGGCACAGGTCGTCTTCTTCCGCTATCATCAGGATTGCCAAGTTCCATTTTTTGAATCTCAATCTTTTGAAGATATCCATCATTATCTCCAATAAATCTTATTGGCTGGGTTAGAAAATGGAAAACAATCCCTTCTTCAAGAGCATTTTCATACTCCTGTTTCCGTGCGGGCATTTCGTTTTCTGTTCGTCTGTATAAAATATTGACCCTTCCGCCAAGCCGCAATGCGCATCGCGCTGCGTCAAGAGCAACATTTCCACCGCCTATTACATTTACCCTTTTACCAATGTGAACAGGGGTATCTGATTCAGGAAATTTATAGGCCTCCATCAGATTTACCCTGGTGAGAAATTCATTGGCTGAATACACACCAAGAAGATTCTCTCCGGGAACACCAAGAAAGGAAGGAAGCCCCGCGCCCACGCCGATAAATATCGCTTTATAACCCATATCCCTAATATCTTCTATCATCAATGTTTTACCAATAATCATATCTGTACATATTTCAACGCCTAATGCCTTTACAAATTCAATCTCCTCATCAACAATGTCTTTTGGTAATCGAAATTCCGGAATGCCATATCTTAAAACCCCGCCGGGAAGATGCAATGATTCAAACACTGTTGCTCTATATCCATTTTTTGCAAGTTCGGCCGCGCAGGTGAGACCTGCCGGCCCACTTCCAATCACTGCGATAGAAGCATCTTTTTTCTTATTAGAAGATAATAAAGACGGCCTATCTTTTTTTTGTATATCAGCGGCAAACCGTTCAAGAAGGCCAATAGCAATGGGCTGGGTATTTTTCCCAAGAACGCAAAATCTTTCACATTGACTTTCCTGAGGACATACCCTTCCACATATACCAGGCAACATATTTTTATCCTTCAGGATTTTTATTGCGGAAATAAAGTCCTTTTCTGCTATCTTGTTAATAAATCCAGGAATATTAATTCCGACAGGGCATCCATTAATGCATAGAGGCTTTTTACATTGAAGACATCTTAATGCTTCTAACACAGCATCCTGCTGATCTAATCCGCGGCCTACCTCTTTAAAATTTTTTATTCTTTCTTCAATTGGTTGTTTATTCTCTTTGCAACGTTCACTTTTCATTTTTCATCCATTTTTCATTAAAAACATTTTTTGTAAACTGCTGTCTTTTTTTCCACGCATCCACAGGATGGGGAAAATCTTTTCTAAAATGGGCACCGCGGCTTTCGGTTCTTAAATACGCAGCATATGCCATAACCAGAAATAAAATAAACATATTCTGGACCTCCCATCCTGCCTGATTTG
>CAZSTE010000138.1:0-3207 GCA_964609735.1 uncultured bacterium | reverse complement strand
TATACCATAACAGATATCGCACCTGCCACATACTATGCTGCCGCGTATATGGATGCAAGCGGTGATAATCAGTGGCAACAAACAACAGAGCCGTCTGGCGCATATTCGGGCAATCCATTTACTCTTACAGCCGGTCAACAAAAAACAGGGGTTAATATCACATTGAAGGAGCCATTAACGCTTACAGTGGCTTCTGCGCATGGCTCGCCTAATCCAACGGTTGGAGCACATGCCTATTATACAGGCGACAGTATTACTGCTTCTGTGGTATCCCCTGTCGCAGGCGCTACTGGAATAAGATATGTTTGTACTGGTTGGACCGGCACAGGCAGTGTTCCTGCCGCTGGAACTACCACAACCACAACATTTACAATAAATCAAAATTCTACTATTACCTGGAATTGGAAAACACAATATCTTTTAACATATAGTGCGGATCCTGCTGCCGGCGGAGATGTAACAGTAAATCCTACCGCAACAGGAAACTGGTATGATGAAAACGTTTCTGTGACACTTACGCAAACCCCAAAAACCGGTTATGTTTTTTTGCACTGGATTGTTGATGGCGTTGAAAATACTACTGAGCCATTGATTATTACAATGGATGCTTCCCATACAATAGTGGCAAAATACGCGCTTAATCAGCCGGTTTTAGAGGTAAAACCGACATCTGTCCAATTGTATTTTAATATCAAGGTTGACCAGGCAACAAAAGAAACAGATATTATAATAAAAAATACTGGAAGTGGCGCTGGAACACTTAATTGGCAGATAAACCCGGCAAATATTGTGTACCAGCAGGGAACCAATTGGATTGAGATTCAACAGCCAGATAAAAACAGTGTCATTACAGGGTCTTTGTCTGCAGGAGAACAACAGAAACTTATACTGAAGGTTGACCGAACAGATTTGTTGTTGGGCGAATATAATGCCACAATACCTGTTACCTCAAATGGCGGTTATACGGAGATAAAGGTAAAGATGATTATAAATCAACCGCCAGTTGCAGAAGCGCTAAAACCGTCTGAGGAGATTGAGGTAGAAACAGCGGTTGAATTTGAGGCTCAATTTACAAATACCAGGGGAATTGCAAGGTCTGAATGGAATATATATTATACGGCTCCTGTAGCAAAGGAGCTGCTGCCTCCATTAAAGACAATCAGGTTGCAGGGCGCAGTAAACAAAATCATCCTTCCATTTTCAATGTTTGCGCAGGGAGAAGAATATTATTGGAGTGTTCAATGCTGGGATTCTTATGGAGAGGCATCAGAGATTGATGGGAAAAATTTTTCTGTTCGCACAAAAGAAAATCTTGCCATAACAATTATTGACGCCACCCAAAGTGAAACATTATATCTTCCTCCGGAAGCCGCAACTGTTGAAACAGCTGTTTTTGTTAGTTTTGCATCAGAGCAGGGCCGGGTGATTATAAGACCTTTGAATGTTGCGGATTTCCCTGGAGCGGCTTCTGTTTTTACCAATCTTTTTGATATCAGGGTTGAAGGAATTAACGATGGGGATACTTCAGTTATTGTTTTTGAGGTTCCCGGATCAGTTTCCTCCTGGGTTAAATATATTTATGACAATGAAACCGGGAAATGGACTGTTGTTTTATTACCATCGGATATAACTGCTGACAATTATGCTGTTTGTTCGCCAAGCCAGGCACGAGCCGGTTATACAACGGTTGAGCTAAAACTCAAAGATGGCGGAGATTATGATTTTGATGGAACGGAAAATGGCATAATATCCGATCCGTCAGGTTCTGTAACCGAATCAGGCGGAATTACAAAGGTTTCCGGTGGTGGTGGCGGTTGTTTTATAGCCACAGCAGCGTTTGGTTCATATCAGGAAAAACATGTATGGATACTGAGGCAATTCAGGGATAAGTATCTTTTGACAAATCCCGTGGGCGCGGCTTTTGTAAGATGGTATTATCGGCATAGCCCAAAATATGCAGCGATAATTGCGCAAAATGAGACATTGCGGACAATTACCAGAGCAGTCCTGATGCCTGTATATGGAATTGCCTATATTACCCTTAAGATTGGAATGTTGTTCTGGATTTTTGTTGTTGCAGGCATTCTTTCAATTGTTGCAACCAAAAAAGGAGGAAAATGGTTAAAAAGGGTATTTTAATTTTAGCCGCGTTTTCTTTGCTTGTTTTTGTTTCATCCTCTTTTGCCTATGATTTTAATCTTTTCAGGCCGGCAATCGGAGAACAGAATTTTACAGTAAATCATTCAAGCCAGACATTAAAATCAGGCAATTATCAATTTGATGCTTTTTATTCATTTGGAGATGAAATTTCCGAAGCCAGGATTGGTGGGAAAAAATATACCCTTGTTGAGGATCAACATCTTTTGATTGTTGGCCTTGCATATGGAATTTCTGATAATTTTACCATTTCTGCTGATATACCGGTTCTAATAAATCAGGATACAAAACTTCCTTCGCGAATTCTTGATACTGAAGATAACGGAATAGGGAATATTGCGGTTTATGGCAAGTATAAATTTTTTGGTGGGAAAGACCAAATTGGTATGGCTGTTGTTCCTTTTGTTGGATTTAATACAGGGGATGAGGATAATTTTATTAATGCAGATTCAACCGTTGTTGGGGTGAAACTTGTGATTGATAAAAATTGGTGTAATCATTCATTCCTTACACTTAATATTGGAGCCAGCCATCAGGATTCTGAAAAAATAGGCCAGATAAAGATTAACAATGCATTTCTTTTTGGGCTTGGATTTACCCAGCTCCTTCCCAATGAAAAAACCTACGCGACAGTGGAAATTGTTGGAAGAAGCGATGATGGTTTTTTTGATGACGAAGAAAAAACTCCCATCGAAGCGCTTGCTTCAATCACCCACAGTCTTGGAAAGAATTCAAAATGGACAACAGGTGTTGGAACATCCCTTACAGAGGGGTATTCTGCTTCTAATTTCAGGGTGTTTACAGGCGTAAGGGTTGGTTTTTAAAATAAACCTTTATAATATGTTATTAACCCCGGCATAGAAATGTCGGGGTTTTTTTGTCGCCTATCGGATTTTTGAGATTTCTTTCAAAACAGGTAATTGCAAAAAATATTCAATGGGTTGTTGGAACGCGAAACTCCAGTTATCCGGACTGATGGTACCGGGTTTATTGATTCTTAAATGGCTGATTTGGTTTGCAGTGTTTTTATCAAGACACACGATATCCTGC
>CAZSTE010000137.1:0-3214 GCA_964609735.1 uncultured bacterium | reverse complement strand
TATAGAAATTGACATTCCTGCGGGAAGTAAAATAATATCAGCCATAGAACAATCAGGCATTCCTTTTGAACTTCCCTGCGGAGGCAAGGGTATTTGCGGCAAGTGCAGGGTAAAGGTAATTGAAGGTGCTTCTTCTCCGAATGAAACAGAAAAAAAGATTCTTGGGGAAAGGGTAAAACGTGGGTGGCGGCTTGCCTGCCAATCCAGAATTAATTCTCATTCCACAATTGCCGTTGGGAGCAAAAGTCCTTCCTATCATAAAATTCTTACATCAAAGATTCTATGCAATGTATCAAAAAATCCGCAAATAAGAAAACAATTATTAAATATCGGTAGCATCACGCTTGCAAATCCTATATCCTTACAGGAACATGTTGCCACGCATCTTAACCTGCAGGTTGAAAATGTCAATCCATTGATATTAAAGGAGATTGGCACGGATGCTGGGCCAGAACAAACCGTTGTATTCCATAATGAAACTCCAATTGCCATAGAAAAAGGAAACACAACAAGCAGTTGTTATGGCATTGGATTTGACCTGGGAACAACAACAATGGTTCTTACTATTTTTAACCTTAATGAATGCAAGGAAGCAATAAGCGTTGTAAGACCAAATCCTCAAATAAAATTTGGGGACGATATTATAAGTAGAATTGATTTTTCTCTTAGAAATGACGGCCTGGACAATCTCCACAAGATTATTGTTGACGAAATAAATAAAATGATTGACGAAGCGACAAAACTATCAGGAATAAAGCATAACCACATCTATGAATTTGCTATTTCCGGAAACACGGTAATGGAACAAATATTTTTAAATCTGCCCTTGAATTCTTTAAGTAAAATCCCATTTAATTCATTGATAAAAGGGCCTGTTGAGATATCCGCATTCAAAGCAGGCATTCATATCAATCCGGAAGGCATTGTTTTTGTTTTTCCTGCGCTTGGTGGTTTTGTGGGAGGAGACACAACGGGTTTGATTTTTTCAACAGGCATCCATAAATCCGAGGGAATACAGATGGGCATAGATATAGGGACAAATGGCGAGATTGTCCTTGGAAATAAAAATGGCATTATTGCTGCTTCAACAGCAGCGGGTCCAGCATTTGAAGGTGGAAGAATTACCTTTGGCATGCGCGCGCAAACAGGCGCGCTTGAAAGGTGCTGGTTTGAAAAAGGGAAAATATCCTGGCAGACCATTGGTGGAAACAACCTAAAAGGGTTCTGCGGCTCTGGACTTGTGGACTTAATTGCTGTTTTACGATATAACAACATCATTAACCAAACCGGAAGATTTCAGGAAAATCCACATTCCACACTTTCCGCTATGCTGAAAAACATGCAGGATGGTTTTGCTTTTGTTCTTGAACCGGAAAATAACAATTCAATATATCTCACCCAGAAGGACATAAGGGAATTTCAAGCGGCAAAAGCCGCCATCAGAAGTGGCATAGAGATACTGACAAAGATAAGCGGGGTGGATAAAAAAGATATAGATAAGGTTTATCTTGCTGGGGCACTTGGAAATTTTGTCAATATTGAAAATGTTAAACATATCGGGATGCTGCCGGATTTCCCATCAGAAAAAATTGTCCCTTCCGGCAATACCTCTCTTGCATCAACACTTCTTTTCCTATGCAATGGCGAATTGCGAAAGGAGATTGTTGAAATAACAAGAAAAACAAGGGTTGTGGAACTTTCTCTTTATCCTGAATTTCAGGAGATTTTCACGGATTCTCTTCTCTTTTAAAAATGACCAATCAACAACGGCTTGTCTCTGTCGCGGTGGATATTCCTGCCAGGGTATGCTTTACATACAAAACAGGCATTTCCCTTAAACCCGGCCAGCGGGTTCTCGTTCCCCTGGGAAACCGAAAACTTATAGGATGGATCATGGGTTATGTGGAGGATGAAGGGAAATACCATTATAAAAACATCCTCAAGGTTTATGACGAGTATCCATTAATACCAAAACACCTTATTGAACTTGCCCGCGAGATTTCCATGATGTGCTTTTGTTCTATTGGAAATGTTTTATCTGCAATTTCCGGAAAACTCTCTTTAAAAACAATCAGTCCGCCACCTCAACAGCCATTATGCGTAAAAAAACATCCTGAAAAATATCCATTTGTTAACAATATTTTGAGGGATATGTCATCCACAGGCAAAAAAGCGGTTCTGGTAAGATTTTACGACATCAGGGGAAAGATACGATTTTTTCGCCATATCGCAGAATCTATTGATGGTTCGCTAATATTTGTTTTTTCCACCATATCAGATACTGAAAAAATTTTTTATACCCTGCGAGGAATCTTTGGCGAAAATGTTCTGCATATTAGTTCAGAAGGGGGGAAAAAACAAAAAACGCTATGCTGGCTCAGGATGTTAAACGGCAACAATCTTATAATGGTCGGCACACGAATAGCGCTATTTTCGCCTGTTTCTGATATAAAGATGATCATCGTTGATGAACCATCTGAATATGGCCACAAAGAAAAGCAGTCTCCTCGTTATAATTCAAGAGAAATTGCGCTGAAAATTTCAGAAATGAGAGACATACCTGTGCTTTTTACCACAATTCAACCAGATATTACAGATGTTTTTCTTTATAAAAGCGGTAGAATCGGCCTTGTTGAAGATTCAGCAAGTACCTTCCAGAGTCCTCAGGTTGTTATCAGCAGGCTTGAAAAAAACTGGCAGTCAACAATTCTTACAGACATCTCACGGCATCTTCTTGAAAAAATCCTTATAGGCGGCAAAAAAGCCGTTATTATTCACAATATAAAAGGATATGCGCGAATTATTGTATGCAAAAAATGCGGGGCGGCAATCAAATGCCCGGCCTGCGGAGATACTCTTGTTGCTGTATCTGAGGATTATTCCTTCTGCGGCAGGGACAAAAAATTTTTCAAAACCCCTTTTAAATGTCCTGTATGCAAAAGGGGGCATTTAAAAATAAAACAGCCGGGAATTAAAAAAATTGTTGACGTCTTGAGACAGGCCTATTCAGAATTCGGCATCACTGTGATTTCTAAAAACCAGCCCATTGATATATCCTGCAATGTCATTGTTGGAACCCAGCATATTATTCCGTATATCGGAGATATTTCGCCTGCGCTTGTGCTTTTTGTAAATGCCGATATGTTTGCGGCGAGAAGCGCTTTTAGAAGCGAAGAACGATTCTTTCTGCTTGTTGAGAAAATTAAAAAAATGA
>CAZSTE010000136.1:0-3237 GCA_964609735.1 uncultured bacterium | reverse complement strand
GATTATTAAAATAGTGGAGTGATAACGATGAAAAATCCATTAGAAATTCTTGATATGTTTGATAAAAAAGAAAACATCTATCAATTGATATTAAAACTTGCTGATAAAACCCATAAGATTCTTGCAAATAATGCGTTTACAGATATTAACCTACATGATGCTTTAGCTAACGCTGTTAAAGAGATTGAAGAACACAAACCTGCCAAAAATGAACATTGAAAAACTATTAAAAAAAATGGCAGAATGTGACGCCTCTGATTTACATCTTAAGGTGGGAAGAAAACCCTTTCTTCGTATAAAAACCGCTTTACAGGAAATGTCTGATGAAGATGTTATAACCCAGAAAGACACTGAGGAATACGCGTTAAGTATTATGAATGAGAATCAAAAAAAGGTTTTCTTTGAAGAGATGGAAATGGACCTTGCTACAGAAAAACCGGAAATAGGCAGATTCAGGGTAAATATATTTAGGCAAAGAGGCAATGTTGGTATGGTAATGAGAAGGATAAAATCAAAAATTCCTTCATTTGAAGAACTTGGATTGCCCGGTGTGTTGGCAACAATTTCAGATTGTTCAACAGGTCTTGTTCTTCTTGCCGGCCCTACCGGTTGTGGAAAATCAACAACACTTGCCGCAATGATTGAACATATCAATCAATCCAGTCGGCCGTTCCACATAATAACGATAGAGGACCCTATAGAATTTGTGTATACCGACAAAAATTGCATTATCAATCAAAGAGAGGTTGGTCTTGATACACTTTCTTTTCATAGCGCTCTGAAGCGGGTGCTTCGTGAAGACCCTGATATAATATTAATAGGAGAATTAAGGGATCCTGAAACGTTTGAAGCCGCAATAAGAGCCTGTGAAACAGGGCATCTTGTTTTTAGCACATTGCACACCGTTGATACATTAACAACCATAAACAGAATTCTTGATTTTTTCCCGCAGGACCAGCATGATATGATTAGAAAAATTCTTGCCTATAATCTTCAAGCTACATGCTGTCAGAAACTTCTTCCAAAAAAAGATGGCACAGGAATGGTGCCTGTGTGCGAAGTAATGATTGTGACCCCGATTATTTCGCGGTTGATTATGGAAAACAAGCTTGGTAAAATTCCAGCGGCTATTTCTTCTGACAAGGAAATGGGAATGCAAACATTTAATCAGCATCTTGTCAGGTTAATTAAAGAAGATAAGATAACCAAAGAAGTAGGATTTGAGGCCTCTCCAGCCCCCCATGCCCTTGAAATGAATCTTAGAGGCATATATTTGGATGAAGATACCAGAATCATCGGTGACTAAAAAGGATATTTAATCTCTGATATGAAAATTCTTGTTATTGGAAGTGGTGGGAGGGAACATGCTATATGCTATAAAATTGCATCAGAGGTTAAGGCGGGTACGCTTTATGCAAATCCTGGGAATGGCGGTATCGGCGAGATAGCCAACCTTATAAATATTTCCCCCGATAATTATCAAAAAATCGCCTCATTTGTGAAGAAAGAAAAAATAGACCTAACCATTGTTGGTCCAGAAGGCCCTCTGGCAGATGGAATCGTTGATATTTTTTTAAAACAAAACCTGAAAATTTTTGGTCCAACCCATAAGGCGGCTGCCCTTGAATCATCAAAGATATGGGCAAAAGAATTTATGGTGGGAAATGGAATTCCCACAGCAAAATTTTTTATTGCAGAGGATTTTAATACCGCAAAAAGAATTATTGAAAACATACAGTTTCCTGTGGTAATTAAATTTGATGGACTTGCAGCAGGTAAAGGAGTGGGTATTGTAACCAATATTAACGAGGCAATGTTTTTTCTTGAGGATGTCTTTGAAAAAAGAGTATTTTCTCAAACCAATAATAAGGTTATTATAGAAGAATTTCTATCAGGGAAAGAATTATCATACCTTATTATTACAGATGGAGAAAGCTTTATTCCACTCGCGCCGGCAAAGGATTATAAAAAAATCTATGAAAATGACACAGGTCCAAACACAGGGGGAATGGGTTGTTACAGTCCGGTTCCCTTTTGTTCGCCAGAGATTGAACGGTTGATAGAAAAAAGAATTGTTATTCCAACAATAAAAGGATTGAAAAAAAAAGGCATTGGATATTGCGGGGTACTTTATTTCGGTTTAATATTAAATCAACAGAACGGTCCTATGGTTCTTGAATATAATGTAAGATTTGGGGATCCTGAAACGGAGGTTATTTTACCAAGAATGGAAAGCAGTCTCCTTGAAATAATGGAACTGACAATTGAAGGGCGTCTGAGGGATTATTCAATAATCTGGAGCAAAAAATCAGCGGTGGATGTGGTTGTTGCATCAAAAGGGTATCCTGGTAAATACGAGGTGGGCCAGCCTGTTGATATTAAAATGTTGCCTGAGGATGTGATGATTTTTCACGCAGGCACAAAAAAGCAATCAGATAAATTTATAACTACTGGCGGAAGGGTGTTAAATGTTGTTGGACTTGGTAAAACCCTTCAGGATGCCAGAGAAAAAGCGTATCAAGGAATTAAAAGTGTGCATTTTGATGGCATGTATTTCAGGAATGATATAGCGTATTAATTCAGTTTTGTTGACAAAAAAACGAGAAAAATATATACTAAAATAATATACAGCGAATTTTTGTAGTTTTATACAATTAAATAAAAGAGGGAGAAAAGAAGATGTTGGAAAAAGCGGTAAAAGAACAGATAAAACAGGATTTTGGAAGGCATTCAAGCGACACAGGTTCTCCAGAGGTTCAAATTGCGCTTATAACGAAAAGAATTGAAGCGCTTGTAGAGCATTTTAAACAATTTCCCAAGGATTTCAACTCAAGACGAGGCCTTTTAAAACTCATAGGCCAACGAAGACGCCTCTTGAAGTATCTTCAGGCAAAAGATTTTTCAGCATATCAGGCCCTTATAGAGAGATTACATCTCAGAAAGTAGCGATGACCCGAAAATTGGAGATAGAATTTGGTAAAAACCCGCTTATAATTGAAACAGGCAACCTGGCTAGACAGGCAGATGGCGCGGTTACCACCATGTGTGGCGAAACCGTTGTTCTTACAGCGGTTACCTCAAAAAAATCCGAAGAGATTCGTGATTTTTTTCCTTTAACCTGTGATTATAGAGAACAAACCTCAGCAGCAGGAAAAATTCCGGGAGGTTTTTTTAAGCGGGAAGGAAGACCATCTGAAAGAGAAATTTTGGTAAGCCGTTTAATTGATAGGTCAATTA
>CAZSTE010000135.1:0-3285 GCA_964609735.1 uncultured bacterium | reverse complement strand
AAGCAATCCGCTTTTTTGGGCAGAATTTTTTCCTGTGACAATCAAAGGCATTTTTCCATACTGGGATATATTAGGTAAAAAATCGCCAATAACGCCTTCTCCAAATATAATTTTTGTTGGTAAAAAAAATCTAATTTTGTTTAACAAATTTGTTCTCCTGCGCTAATTTTTTCCAGGCTTATTACAGGGACCGATGCAGGACAATCCTGGTATGGGCCACTTCTGTTTTTATTTCTTAAAAGTTTTGTTATATCTCCATCCAAGGGGTTATAAAATTCCCAGAATTTTCCTGTTGTTTTATAAACATAATAAATATTATCCAGACATTTCTGTGCAATTTGTTTAGCAATATCAAGGTATCCACAACGTTGAAGACCTGCACATACCCAGAAAACTTCCGATGGCCAGAGGCATCCTCTCCAAAAATCAAGTTCAAATTTGGATTCAGACAAAGAAACAGAAGGAAGCCCCCATGGCGCATTAAATTCTCGTTGATCCAGCAATAAGGGAATTATTCTTTCCATATAATCTGATGTTGCAATGCCGCTGATAAGAGGCCATAACGATGCAGTGGTTTTTTTTGCGTTTAAGCCGGTAAGATCGTAATCACAGAAAAAACCCAGAATTTCATCCCAAAAATATCTTATAACAATATTCTTCAATGTGTCGCGTTTTAGAACAAGATGTTGCTTTTTGCTCTGCATCTGTAGTTTTTCTGCAAGAAAAATCATATTTTCCAGATAAAGAAGAATCTGACAGCTTAAATCCACACAGGGAAAAGGTCCAAGTTCTGTAAAATCCCATCGTGAGGAATATTGATATCCTGATTCAGCGAAATCTTTTTTATCTGGATAACTATCAAGATACCAGAATAATCCAATTCTATCCTGACGATTATTTATCCACCAATTAAGGTTACTAATTCCGCTTTCAAAACAAAATAACGCAAATTTGGCATCCCACTCTTTTTCAAGGATTTTTCTTGCAGGAAAACTCCACACTGGCGGGTGGCTGTATGTGTAAAATTTACCTCTGTCTTTATCTGTATAAGAAATATCAGATTTACAAACAACCCTCGCTGCCATCATGCCATCTTCCTGTCTTAATGATGATTTTAAATAAAGGACAAGAAGATGTTTTGCTTTTTTCAAATCAAAATGTAATATTTCATGAGCAATCAAAGGCGTTTCCCAGCCTCCAATTCCTTTTATTGGATATCCCTGCCCAAATGAAATCCATTCGCCCGGGAAGGGATATTCAGCCGGATAGGTCGATTTATCAATAAGCGTTTTCCACTCTTTAATCATATCCATGGTAAATTTGAAAATATTAAATGGTTTTGTTCATAAGCTTAATAAAAGGAGTGATATCTTTTAGAAGTTTTTCAAACATATCAAATGTAAGGGATTGAAAACCATCTGACAATGCTTCCTCAGGTTTTGGATGGACCTCTATCAGTAAACCATCTGCGCCGGCTGCAACCGCAGCTTTTGACATGGGAATAACAAGTTCGCGTTTTCCTGTTCCATGGCTTGGGTCAACAAACACAGGAAGATGTGTTTCTTTTTTTAGAACCGCTACAGCGCTTAAATCCAGACAATTCCTTGCAAATTGCGAATCAAAGGTTCGTATACCTCGTTCACACAAAATGACATTATTATTACCGCCTTTTAGAATATATTCCGCACAACTAAGAAATTCTCCTATTGTTGCCTGAAATCCTCTTTTAAGCATTACCGGCATAGAGAGTTTTCCAACCTTTTCAAGGAGTCGGTAATTATACATATTTCTTGCGCCGATCTGTAAAATATCTGCGATTTCACTGATATCTTCTACCTCTTCTGAGCTAAGAACTTCTGTTATAATAGGTAGTCCTGTTTCTTCTTTCGCCGCTTTGAGCATTTTAAGGCCTTCTTTCCCCAATCCTGTAAAGCTATAAGGCGATGTTCTTGGTTTATAGGCGCCCCCGCGCAAGATTTTTCCTCCGCAGCTTTTGATAAAAATTGCAGTTTGGAGTATTTGCTGATATGATTCAACGGAACAGGGCCCTGCGGCTATTACAAAATTTTTGCTATTAATAACGACATTTCCAATAGTTATTGATGTATCTTCTGGATGAAATTCCCTCGTAACAATTTTATAGTCCTTAAGAATACTTATAACATTTATAACACCTGGAAATGATGTAAATATCTCTTCTGACACACCTCGGGTATCACCAATAATGCCTATTATTATTTTTTCGCTGCCTCTGCTTATATTTACATCAAAACCGAGCGATTTGACCTTATCTATAACATTTTTAATGTGTTCCTCTCTAGATTTTCCATCCATTATAATAAGATCCGCCATTAATTGCCTCCTCGTGGATAAGAACCTAAAATTTTAAGAAATACACAATTTTCCCCAAGCATTTTAAGCGCCATTTTGATATTTGTATCATTTTTATGACCGAGAAAATCAACAAAAAATACATACTCCCATGCTTTTTTCTTTGTTGGCCTTGATTCAATTCGCGTTAGATTTATATTGTATTTTTTAAAAGGGACAAGCATATCATGAAGCGCTCCAACACGGTCTTTTATGGAAAACATAATGGATGTTTTATCATTGCCGCTTGGCATGGTGTCGGAAGTTCCAATAACAAGAAATCTTGTAATATTTTCTTTGAAATCCTCAATATTTGGAGCAAGTATATTCATTCCATAAAGTTCAGCAGCAACCTCTGAACCGATTGCGGCAGAAAATGGTTCTTTTTTTGCCAGGTTAACAGCATAGGCGGTGCTTTCTGTTTCAATGAGGTTAACATTTTTCATGTTTTCTTCAATCCAGTTTTGACATTGGGCAAACGCCTGAGGATGAGAATAGATTTTTTTGATTCTGTCCAGTTTCGTTTCTTTGGAAACTAAAAATTGATGAATTTCAAGAATAATCTCCGCTGTAATTGTTAAATCGCAGTCCATAAACATATCAAGCGTATGTGTAACCACGCCTTCTGTTGAATTTTCAACGGGCACCACACCATAATCCGCTCTTTGTTTTTCAACCTCATTGAATACATGTTCAATCGTTCTGCATGGAATATAGATGTTTTTCTTGCCAAACTGGTGCAAGGATGCTTGATGCGTAAAGGTTCCAGCCGGACCAAAATAAGCAATTTTTAACGGCCTTCCAAAGGACCGACAAATCTTAAAAATTGTGTTCATTATCGTTTCTATATCCTGTTTGGATAAAGAACCCCTTTCTTCCATTTGAAGCTTTTCAATAATCTTTTTTTCTCTTGTT
>CAZSTE010000134.1:0-3334 GCA_964609735.1 uncultured bacterium | reverse complement strand
AACCTGACATATCTTGTTTGCAAGAACCTTTTGAAACCTTCCTGCCTGCCTTTTTAACTGGCCTGCCTGTTTTAACATCTCAAACATATTTGCCATTTATCCCTCCGATTCAATAATTTCACCGCCTCCAAAAAAGTTAATTATTTCTTTAATTTCACTTTTTTCCTTTAATGGAATTTTTTTTTCTGTCGTGGATATCAAACAGTTAATAGTATAATGATTCCCAAAGATTTTTTCAAGGATTTTTTCAATAATGGCTTTGTTATCCATTACCCTGTTGCAGTGAAACGCATAATCCTGGCCAAAAACAATATAAATGCATCCATTCTCAAATTTTACAGGTTTTCCCTCCCTTAGTGCCGCTTGAACAGTAGGTTTTTTCTTTTTTACCTCAGAAAGAACCATTTCCCACTTTTGCGTTATTTCGTCAAAAGAATTGTTTGATAAAGATAAGGGCGAAGAAGATACCGCGGATGAATCTGAAATTGGAATAGATTGTTCATTTGGTTGTTTTTCAGGAACAGAGGGTTCTGCTTGTTTCCCCTCTGGGATATGGATTTTTTTTTGCTCCGATATTGATGGTTTGAATATGTCAATAAGATTAAAACAAAGCAATTCAGCCAGGATTAATTCAAAAGGTTCATAACGAATCTTTTCTTTCGTTTGCATAATTAATTCCATGCCCTTAATAAGTATTTCAACAGGAATCTGGTTAAAAAAATCCATATTTGATTTGTCGCTTTCTTCATCAATTACATCTATTCCAAGTTTATTCCAGATAATAAGTTGAACCTTTCTTGCCATAATACCAAGAATATTTGTTATATCTTTTCCTTCTGATATCATTTTGTGAAGAAGTAGAATGGATGATTTTTTATCCAATGCAGCGAGATTTTTTAGAAAGTCCCAGATGATATGTCCTGAAGGAAGTCCAAGTACCTCCTGGGTTATATCAGATGTAATGGTTTCGCTTTTTGATAATATAATCATCTGATCAAGATAACCCAAAATGTCTCTTAATGAACCAGCACCCGCTTCAATAAGTTTTTTCATCGCATCAGATTCAATTGAATATTTTTCGGCCTGGAGCACCTGTTTTATCCTGTCTTCTATCTCTTCGTATTTCAAGGGTTTAAAATCATAATGCTGACATCGTGAAACAATGGTCGCCGGAATTTTTTCAGGGGATGTCGTGGCAAAAATAAACTTTACATATTCAGGAGGTTCTTCAAGCAACTTTAATAGGGCATTAAATGCTTCATTTGTCAGCATATGGACTTCATCAATAAGATATATTTTATATCGTGCCTTTGCCGGTCTTAATAGAGCGGATTCTCTTAAAGAGCGAATTTCCTCAATACCCCGATTTGAAGCGCCATCAATTTCAAGAAAATCCATAGATGTTCCATCGGTTATTTCCAAGCAAAAAACGCATCTGTTGCAGGGTTCGATGGCGGGCCCTTCAATGCAATTAAGCGCCTTCGCGAAAATTCTTGCCATCGTTGTTTTGCCCACTCCGCGAGGACCCGCAAAAAGAAAGGCATGCGGAATGCGTGAACTTGTTATTGCCTGTTGAAGTTTTTTAACGATTGTTTTTTGACCCACAATTTCTGCGAATGTTTGCGGTCTGTATTTCCTGGCCAACACCTGATATGTGTCCATTCCTTTATCTTCTCCCTGATATTTTAAAACCAGATAATCTTTACGGCTATATTTTAACATATTCAGACCACAACCTTAAAAATACAATAGCTGCGCAAAAACCTTTTTTAAAAAGAATGCAAAAAGTACTAATTGCAAAAAAATTAAATTTTTGAGGAAAAGTTGCAATTTAAACAGAGAAAATGTATATTATCATTTAACATAAAAAGCTTAACAGAATTGACTATAACTGGATAAAGGAGGATTAATGAGAAGGATTTTTCGATTACTATCAAATGATATCGGCATAGACCTTGGAACTGCCAATACCGCTGTTTATGTAAGGGATAAGGGCGTGGTTTTGATGGAGCCTTCCATTGTGGCGATAAACCGTGATACAAAACAGATTCTTGCCGTTGGCACAGAAGCGAAAAAAATGCTTGGGAAAACGCCGGCAAATATTATTGCGATGAAACCAATGAAAGATGGTGTTATTGCCGATTTTGACGCCTGTGAAGCAATGCTAAGATATTTTATCAACAAGGTAAAATCTCCGAGACACAGATTTGTTATGCCGCCGAGGATGGTTATTGCTGTTCCCTCAGGTATTACAAGCGTTGAAAGAAGAGCAGTCAGGGAAACAGCCCTTAGAGCCGGCGCCAGGGTTGTGCGGCTTGTTGAGGAACCAATGGCTTCTGCCATAGGCGTTGGACTTCCTGTTGAAGAGCCCTGTGGAAGTTTTATCCTTGATATAGGCGGCGGAACAACAGAAATGGCAGTAATTTCATTAGGAGGGCTTGTTCTTACAAAAAGTTTGAGGATTGCCGGTAATGAAATGGATGAAGCCATTTCCAATTATTTAAAAAAGAAATACAATCTTCTTGTTGGAGAAAAAACCGCAGAAGATATAAAAATCAATATTGGTTCTGCTTTTCCCCTTGAGGAGGAACTTACAATGGAGGTTCATGGCCGTGACCTTGTGGAGGGACTGCCAAAAATGATAAGGGTTCGTTCAGAAGAAATACGGGATGCCCTTAAAGATACATTGATGGCAATTGTTGGCGCAGTTAGAGATGTTCTTGAAGAGACGCCGCCTGAACTTTCCAGCGACCTTGTTGAAAGAGGCCTTTTTATTGCAGGAGGAGGCGCTCTTTTGCACAATATTGATAAACTAATATCCCAGGAAACAAAACTCCCTGTTTTTATTGCAGAAAATCCTTTGGTTGCTGTTGTGACCGGTGCCGGTAAAATGCTTGAAGAAGATAAATATTTCAAAATGTTTCCTTCCGAATAGGCGGTTGAATGTTGTGGAAATTTCGCAGGGAAATTATTTTTGTTTTGTTTGTTCTTATTGGGATGTTTCTCATTAAGCATAATGTGAATTTTAGTTTTTCTAAGAATTATTCGGTTGAAAAAAGTATCCAGCCTTCTATTGAGGAACTTATCACTGAAAACAAAAATCTTAAAAAACTGATGGGTTTGAAAGAAAAAGTAAGTTTTTCAGAAATAATATATGTCAGCGCAAAAAGTATTTCACCCTGGGTTTTTCCATCGCAGATTGTATTTGATAAGGGAACAAACAATGGGGTAAAACCCGGAATGACCGTTATAAATAATGAGGGTTATCTTATAGGAAGAATATTTTCTGCAAATGAAAATTCATCATTATGTGTCACCTTATATCATCCTGATA
>CAZSTE010000133.1:0-3336 GCA_964609735.1 uncultured bacterium | reverse complement strand
GCAGAGCGGCGGTCTCCAAAACCGTAGGTTGGAGGTTCAAATCCTCCCAGGCCTGTTGGCGAAAACTGGAATATGCAAAGAATAAAACTGTTTTTAAGGGATTGTCAGGCTGAATTTAAAAAGGTAACATGGCCGGATTTTCAGATGCTTAAAAGGTCCACTGTTGCTGTTATTATACTTATGATATTGATGGCCATATATTTTGGAGCAATTGATTTGCTTTTTTCAAGGCTGCTACGCATATTTGCGAGGGGACAATGAGTAAATGGTTTATTATTCATGTAAGAACCGGCCATGAAGAAAAAATTAAAAAACTGATAGAATCAAAACTTACTCAGGCATCCAATACGGTTGTGAAACAAATTATTGTGCCCACAGAGGATGTGAGTGAAACCCTTAATGTGGAAAAGAAAATAAAGAAGAGAAAATTCTTTCCAGGATACATTATTATTGAAACCGAGGATGATGTAGATGATCGCACTTGGTATCTTATAAAAGCAACAAATGGGGTTTTTAAAATACTTGGGGCCGGCAAAAAACCAGCGCCACTGGAAGAAAAAGAAACAAATAGTTTGAAACAAACAATTGAAGAACGAAAGGTGAAACCTGTTCCAAAGGTAGAATTTAATAAAGGGGATAAGGTGGAGATAATAGATGGGCCATTTATAAATTTTACAGGTATTGTGGAAGATGCCAACAATGAAAAAGAGCGGCTGAAGGTTAGTGTTTCTATTTTTGGCAGATCAACAATTCTTGAACTTAACTTCTGGCAGGTTGAAAAGGTGTGAACATGGCTGAAAAATCGAAAAAACAGATTAAGGCAATAGTAAAATTGCAAATTCCTGCTGGTCAGGCTACGCCGGCGCCTCCTGTTGGACCGGCACTTGGTCAGCACGGGGTGAATATTATGGAATTTTGTAAGTCTTTTAATGCGGCAACAAAAGGAAAAGAAGGTGATATTATACCGGTTGTATTAACCGTGTATGATGATAGAAGTTTTAAATATGAATTAAAAACTCCGCCCACCGCTGTGTTGTTGAAAAAAGCAGCCAATGTGGTGAAAGGTTCTGGAGTGCCCAACAAGGAAAAGATTGGAAAACTCACAAGAAAGCAAATTGAAGAAATAGCAAAAATAAAATTGCCCGATCTTAATACAGATGATATTGAAAAAGCCATTAAGATTGTGGAGGGCTGTGCGAAAAGCATGGGAATAGAAATCGGCCAGTAAGAGGTGAAAATGATAAAACGTTCAAAACGATATGTACAGATTCAAGAAAAGATTGAAAAGAAAGAAATATATACGCCTGAAGAAGCAATTGCTTTTTTAAAGGCAAACGCGTCACAACGTTTTGATGAAACGGTTGAACTTGCTGTACATCTTGGAGTGGACTTAAAAAAACTTCAGCAGCCAATTCGCGGTTCAGTTAATCTTCCTCATGGCAGTGGGAAACAGGTCAAGGTTTTGGCTTTTGCCCAGGGTGAGTATGTTGAACAAGCAAAAAACGCCGGCGCAGACTATGCGGGCGGAACGGAACTGATAGAAAAAATAAAGGGTGGCTGGCTTGATTTTCAGGCAGTTGTTGCCACACCTGATATGATGAGAAACATTGCATCTATTGGAAAAATTCTTGGACCGCGGGGTTTGATGCCAAATCCTAAAAGTGGAACAGTAACATTTGAACTTGGAAAGATTATTGAAGAATTAAAAAAGGGAAGGGTGGAATTCAAGATGGATAAGGATGGCAATTTGCATATTCCTATTGGCAAACTTTCATTTTCCCACCAACAATTGCTTGAAAACTTTTACGCCGCAATCAAGGCGGTTATTGCCGCTAAACCTGCAGGCATAAAAGGCGTTTTTTTAAAGACTGTTCATCTTTCATCTACAATGGGGCCGTCTTTTTCTTTAAATGTCGCCAGAATTTTACAAGAAATCAAATCCACGGTTTCCTGAAAAAAAGGAATTATTATATGAATAAAAACGATAAAGCGAAGATTTTGAAATTTTTGAGCGATGAGCTAAACAAAAGTAAGGTATATCTTTTTGCTGAATTTTCAGGGCTTTCGGTTTCCGAGATGCAGGAACTGCGTAAAGAAATAAGAAAGGTTTTTGGCAATGTTATGGTTGTGAAAAACACACTTTTTAAAAGGGTATTTCAAACATTACCGGTTTCAATGGATGAGGCAGACAAATTTATGGAAGGACCAAATATCCTTATATGGAGTAGAACAGGCGATGAATCCGAAATCATAAAAGAGGTTTTACGATTTGCAAAAAGGTCTAACAAACTAAAGCTAAAATTCGGAATTTTAAATCATCTCTTCCTTGATTCAGGTAGCATTGAGCAAATTGGTAATCTGCCTGCCAAAAAAATATTACAGGCAATTGTAATATCTGGTATTCGTTCGCCAATAAACAATCTTGTGTACAATGTGAAATATCCGATAACAAGATTAATTATGGTTTTAAAAACTTTTTCAGAAAAAAAAGGAGAAAAAAATGGCTGAAAAAAAACTTTCAGTAGATGCTTTGGTAGATGTTATTGGTGATCTTACCGCAATGGAATTAGCCGATCTTGCCAAGAAACTTGAGGATAAATTTGGTGTTCAACCGATTGTTGCTGCTGCACCTGTGGCATCTGCGGGAACATCTGACCAGGCCGCTGCGCCTGTTGAGGAAAAAAACCTGTTTGATGTGATACTCACAAGTTTTGGTTCAAATAAAATCCAGGTAATTAAAGAGGTGAGAGCCATTACCAATCTGGGTTTAAAAGAAGCAAAGGATCTTGTTGAATCCCTTCCAAAACCAATAAAAGAAAAGGTGAGCAAGGAAGAAGCGGAAGAAATCAAAAAGAAACTTGAATCAGCAGGTGGATCTGTTGAATTAAAATAACAGTTTTTGCAGTATAACGGTAAGGGAGCGCTGACAAATATGGAAAGGAATTATTTAGAAATTCCAGATTTATTAAATGTACAGTTAGAACCCTACACGAAATTTCTCCAAAAGGATGTTGAACCTGAGAAAAGAATAAATATCGGTTTAGAAGAAATTTTAAGAAAGATTTTTCCTGAGATTGAAATATTTCCCGGAGAAAAACATCATGTCATCGCAAGCGATGATGGCTCGTTATTGCTGGAATATATTAATTATACAATAGAAGACCCTGTGGAAACTGAAAGAGAATGCATAGAAAAGGGCATAAGCTATGGTGGCAGATTCAAGGTGAAATTTCGTCTTTACAAACGTAACAAAATAACCAATAAAATTCAAAGTGTTAGAGAACATCAAGATGTTTATCTGGGTTATATTCCTTTGATGACAGAAAGAGGCACATT
>CAZSTE010000132.1:0-3336 GCA_964609735.1 uncultured bacterium | reverse complement strand
CCGATATTCAAAACACAAACCATTGAAGGCGTTACCCTTGTAATCGCAGTGATATTATCAAGCGTGCCGTTATGGGGGGTTGAAATTATCAAATATTTTGTAAGAAAAAGAAAAACGGATATTAGGGCTTTTATTTAATAAAATCATTAATAATTGAAGGCATCATTTTTTCCAAATCTTCATTATGATCCTAAAAATCTCAGAAAAATCATTTGTTTTACATACATAATCTGCCACATTGTTTAGTTTTGAGGATGTGGAATTAAACGCGATGGAAAAACCGCAGATGTCAGCCATGGGAATATCCCCATCGCTATCGCCAACACAAATTACATTTTGTGGAGAAATTCTGCTTTTTTTCAAAATATTTTTTAGTGCTATTCCTTTTTCCCCATGGGAAATGTTTATTTTAACAGAACCTGTCAGGATTTTTTTGTGAGAGATAAGACGGTTTGAGACAATCCTTTCAAAACCAATTTCTCTGTTGAGTTTATCCGGGATATATTGAAGTCCTGTGGAAATAGCAATAAGTTTGAATCCGTTGTTTTTTAACTGAAGTAAGCATTTTTTTGCATTTTTATTGTAAGGCACTTTTTTAAAAATTTCTGCGATATTACTTTCGGGCATTCCTTTCCAGTGCGCGGCATCCAGTTCACAGAATTTTTTGTAATTGATTTTTCCTGCAAGAAACATCTCCTGATATTTATAGGCAAGAACATTCCAGTTGCCGAGTTTTTCATGGATATATCTCCATGAACTTATCGGTTTAACAATTGTCCCGTCTATATCAAAAACAATATGTGTAAATTTTAGATTGGGCATGTTGAATTTTTTTTGCTGGCAAGTTGTCCGCATGCCGCGTTGATATCCTTTCCGCGAGAATTCCTTATGGCTGTCGCAATACCCATTTTTTTCAATGAATTCACAAACCAATAAATTGTTTGTTGGGAAGGTGAAGAAAAATATACATCCTTAATTCTATTGAAAAGGATAATATTCACGTTAGCATTTAATGTTTTTGCAATCTGAGCAAGCTTAATAAGGGATGTTTCAGTGCAATTTATATCTTTTATCAATAGATACTCAAGGGTTATCCTCCTTCCTGTTTTTTCAATATATCTTTTACAGGCTTCCTGCAATTGGGCCAGAGGATATTTATGATTTATTGGCATCAATCTATTACGGATTTTATCATCTGGTGCATGTAGTGAAACTGACAGTCGAACCTGCCAGTTGATGTTGGAAAACCTATCTATAAATGGAACAATGCCCGCTGTGGAAATTGTTATCTTTCTTGCTGCTATATTTAAGCCCTGTTTACAATTAAGAATGCGGATTGCTTTTATTATATTATGATAGTTGTCAAATGGTTCCCCCATTCCCATAAACACAACATTTGATATTTTTATGTTTTCTTTAACTTTTATATGCAAAATCTGCCCTATTATTTCTGATGTTTCAAGATTTCGTATAAACCCCATTTTACCGCTGGCACAGAAAACGCATCCAAATTTACACCCCACCTGACTTGAAACACATACAGTATTTCTTACTTTTTCAGGTATTAGGACCGTTTCTACAAGATTTCCGTCTTTTAGATGGAAAAGAAATTTTTTTGTATGGTCCTTTGATTTAACTATTTCCAGAGGCTCGGGTAATTTTGAAGAATAATGAGTTGTCAATAGCGTCCTTAAATTTTCAGGAATATCACTCATCTGGGAAAAATCTTCTATGCCCTTTTCATAGAGCCATTTAAAAATTTGGTTGGCTCTAAATACCGGTTCGTTCAAAGAAGAAACAATTTCTTTTAATTCGTCGATGTCAAAATTTCTTATATCCTGAATCATGTTTGATTTTATATTAAACCGGGTTGAAAGATAAATATGTTTATAAAATAATAACACGAAAGTTAGACCTGTAAAATATGTTAAAATTATTAATAATACAAACAAAGGTTTTTTTTGTAACAGGGGGGACAAAATGGTGGAAACCACGGTAGAAAAAGCCTGGAAAACGAAATATCCCGAACAGATTGTTTTGGTTGTTACTGCTTCTGCAAAGAATACGTTTAATATTATAACCATTGGCTGGGTTATGCCAACATCCTCTTTGCCGCCAATGATTGCCGTTTCAATCGGCCATTCGCGATATTCTTATAAATTAATAATGGAAATTGGTGAATTTGCCCTGTGTTTTCCATCTGTAGAGCAAAAATCTGCAGTAATTTTTTGCGGAACCCATTCTGGAAAAGAATATGATAAATTCAAAGAAACAGGTCTTGGGCAGATATCCTCAAAATATATTAAACCGCCTATTATTGCAGATAGCGTGGCTGCTTTTGAATGCAGGGTATCTGGAAACCTAAAGACAGGCGACCATACAATTTTTGCAGGAGAAATTTTAACAGCGTATGTTTCTGAACATCCATTAAAACGACTTTATAATTTTGGAGAATTTTTTTCAGGTATTTCACAAGTCGCCAGGGGTAATAAGTAATTTAATCCAGGATATATTGTTTAAGAATTTTGGCAACACCATCTTCCTCATTTGTCCACTTTGCGACAATATCTGCGTGTTTTTTTACTATTTCAGAAGCGTTGTTGACGGCAATGGATATTCCCGCGTACCTTAACATTGCAATATCGTTTTCTCCGTTTCCAAATGCCATTATTTGTTTTTTATTGATTCCATATTTTGTAGCGTATATGTCAAGTGCCACTGCCTTGTTGGTGTTTTTATGTTGAATCTCAAGATATTCAGGGTCTGTTCTGAAAAGGCGAACCCTGTCGCCGAAGGCTTTTAAAAAATATGTAAACTGATAATCCCTTGTACGAAATTTTTCGCCAGCGACCGAGTCTGTAATCAGGATTAATTTGGTGGGTTTTTTCCCAAGAAAAATTCTTAAGTCATCAACAAGAATATATCGCGCTCCCGTTCTTTTAGAATAAAGATGTTGAAACCTTTTTACAGCTGGATTTTTTTGTGAATAAAGCACATCATCAAGATAAAAATTCAGACAAAAATTATGTTTTTGGCAATAATTAATAACAATATCCGAAAATGCGGATTGCAAGGGTTTATGAAATAAGATTTTTCTTCCTTTGTTTCTTCTATCTCTTAGCATTGCGCCATTATAAACAATAATTGGACAATCAATATTAATCATATCAACAAATGGTTCGGTCCGATTTGGCATTCTTCCTGTTGCAAGAATAATAATGATATCTTTGCTTGAAATTTTTTTTAGAATACTTTTGGTTGTTTTTGAAATCTTACTCCTGGAATTTAAAAGCGTGTCGTCAAGGTCGATCGCTACAAGTTTTATATCCATTTTTT
>CAZSTE010000131.1:0-3348 GCA_964609735.1 uncultured bacterium | reverse complement strand
AGGGTGATTTTCATCTGGTTTTACAGACAGAAAACCATGTTATTTCAGAACCATCCCCCAAAAAATCTATGGTTCAACCAGAAATGCCATTGGAAAAACAGGCAGAACAATCTATTGTCAATTTGATTGAGATTAAATCCCCACTTATAGGTACATTCTATAGAGCGCCTTCACCCCATGCCGCGCCTTTTGTAGAGGTTGGTTCTACCATAAATAAGGGCACAACATTATGTATTGTTGAGGCAATGAAGGTTATGAATGAAATCAAAGCAGACTCCTGCGGAATTATAAAAAAAATCCTTGTTGAAAATGGTTCACCTGTGGAATATGGCCAGATTTTATTTTTGGTTGAACCCTGCGAGCAACAGGAAGGGTGATGCTAAAAAGAGTTTTTATTGCTAATCGCGGGGAAATTGCATTAAGAATTATCCGCGCCTGTAAAGAACTTGGGTTTACATCCATTATTGGATATTCTGACGCAGACAAAAATAGCCTACCTGTGAATATTGCAGATGAAAAAATCTGTATAGGTCCTGCCAGCCCGATTGAGAGTTATCTTAATATCCCGTCTATTTTAAGCGCAATGGAATTAATGCATGCTGATTCTGTCCATCCCGGTTATGGTTTCCTTTCAGAAAATCCATTTTTTGTTGAGATATGTAATGCCTCACGAATCACATTTATAGGACCTTCCGCGGATAATTTGCGATTGATGGGAGATAAATCAGAAGCAAGAATAACAATGAAGAAACATCGATTGCCTGTTATTTCGGGATTTGATAATTTAATGGATATAGAGGATGCCTGTAAGCAGGCAAAAAAAATAGGATTTCCTGTAATGATTAAGGCGTCAGCCGGTGGCGGAGGTAGAGGTATGAGAATTGCGAAAAACGAGGATGAATTTCGTATCCACTGGCCTGCCTGCCAGCAGGAAGCCATGATTGCTTTTGATAATTCTTCTCTTTACATTGAAAAATTCATAGAAAGACCAAGGCATATAGAAATTCAGGTTCTTGTGGATGAAAAAGGAAATGTATTTATTTTTCCTGAAAGGGACTGCTCCCTTCAACGAAGGCATCAAAAGCTGATTGAAGAAACGCCCTCTCCCATTATTGATAAACCTATGAGAAAAAAACTTCAAAAAATAGCCAGAAAAATTTGTAAACTTATCAATTATACCAGTGCAGGAACAATTGAATTTCTTATGGGTGGAAGAAATGCTTATTTTATGGAAATGAATACCAGGATACAGGTGGAACATCCAATTACAGAAATGCTTACTGGTTTTGACCTTGTTAAAAGCCAGATTGAAATTGCTTCTGGAGAAAGGATTTCTTATCCCCATTGTTTTGTTAATTTTACCGGACACAGCATTGAGTGTAGAATAAATGCAGAGGACCCGGCTAAAAATTTTTTACCAAGTCCCGGTAGGATAACAAAACTTGTTTTGCCGGGAGGGCCCGGCATTCGTGTTGATACACATATTTATCAGGATTATATAATTCCTCCATATTACGATAGTTTGATTGCAAAACTTATAAGCTACGGTAGAACAAGAGAAGAGGCGATTGCTCGGATGCAAAGGGCGTTGTGTGAAATGAGGATAGAAGGGGTGAAAACAACAATTGATTTCTATAAAAAGGTGCTTGAACATCCTGTTTTTCAGTCAGGCAGATATTATGTTGGATGGCTTGAGAAACTTCAGGAAGAAAACAATAATCATAGTGATTAATAAGCCAAAATCAGAAATTGTTTTATAAAAGATTTACAATCTGTGGAGGGGCAATGCCAAACGGGAATAATGAAAATCTCGGTTTTGTGAAGATTGATGACGAGGTTCTTGGCACAATAGCCGCGATAGCGGCAAAAAATGTTCCAGGCATTCACAATATTGCCACAAGTTTTGTTGGCGGGGTTGCGCTTTTTTTTAGGAAAATACCGGATGCGGGTGTAAGGGTTGAGGTAAATCAGGATAGCGTAAGTTTTTATCTGGGGGTGATTGTTGATTATGGAATAAATATTCCCGAGGTTACCTGGAAGATACAAAAAGCGATAAAAGAAGAAATTGAAAAGTCAACCGGTTTTAAGGTTTC
This sequence comes from uncultured bacterium, assembly GCA_964609735.1. Lineage (GTDB taxonomy): Bacteria > Ratteibacteria > UBA8468 > B48-G9 > DTJG01 > DTJG01. The sequence continues at coordinate 1,255 of CAZSTE010000131.1, read as the reverse complement.
TCAGGTTAATGTTGTTGTTGAAGGCATATATCAGCCTGATTCAAAAAAGGAATAAAATGATAGACCTGCATACGCATTCATTATTAAGCGACGGCGCGCTTTTACCATCTGAACTTGTAAGAAGAGCAGAGGAAAAAGGTTATATTGCGATGGCAATGACCGACCATGTTGACGCATCAAATTTTGAGTTTGTAATTCCCTCAATTATAAAGGTTTGTGAAAACCTGAATAATTCAATGGATATAAGGGTAATTCCTGGTTGCGAAATTACGCATGTTCCGCCCGATGATATTAAAAAACTTGCATCTTTATGCAGACAACTTGGCGCGAAGATTATTGTTGTTCATGGCGAAACGCTTGTAGAGCCTGTTAAAGTGGGAACAAATCACGCAGCACTTGATTCTGACATAGATATCCTTGCCCATCCTGGATTATTGTCTGAGGACGATGCAAAAATCGCGGCAAAAAGAAATATCGCCATTGAAATTTCCACCAGACATGGCCATTGCCTTGGTAATGGAAACATTGTTAAATTATGGGAGAAATCCAACTTTCCTGCTGTTTTACATACTGACACACATTCTCCGGAAAATCTTATTGAATTGAATTTCGCAAAAAGGGTGCTTTTATGCGCAGGTGTTGAAGAGTCAAAATTACAAACAATTTTTAATACCAGCAGGAATATTGCAAGAAGATTTTTTCCTGAATTATGAAAAAAAACTGCCTATTAAACCCTGAAAATATCGCTCTTGTATTAACAGGCACTGAAAAGGGACCGGATTTTATAGATTCTATTAAAAAGGCTGGGTGGGTTGAACTAAGAATAGACATATTCCTTAAAAATTACAGACATCGCGACCCTATTAAATGGGTGAAAAATATCAGGTTAATTACACCGTCTAAACTAATTGCCACAATAAGATGGCATCGGGAAAGGCAGGATAAGTTTTTTAGAATCCCAGAAAATTATCGGTTGCAGTTATATAAGGATATCCTCCCTTTTGTTGATTTTGTTGATGTGGAAATCAGAAGCAGGATTGCTCCATTGTTAATCAAAGAAGCAAAGAAAAAAAACAAAAAAATAATCGCCTCGTATCATAATTTTCAAACAATGCCATCCGAAGATATTCTTACCCATCTTTGTAATCAGGCAAAAAATCTTAAAGCGGATATGGTTAAGATTGCTGTAATAGCAAAGGAAGAAAAGTCCCTTTTTAGATTGATTACCCTTATAAACAAACAGAAAAAAAATATC
>CAZSTE010000130.1:0-3366 GCA_964609735.1 uncultured bacterium | reverse complement strand
AATTTGCAGTGACAGAAACATCCTTGATGAATTCCATAAAAGCGCTAATGGCTGTATTAAGCTTAAATTCTTCAATCCGATCGGTTATCTTTTTTATCAATTGATGAAGTTTTCTTTTTGATAAACAATCTGTTTCAATATAACCTTTTTCTGTCTGTTCAATCACAAAATCCCAGGCTTTTTTTAAAAATCGATAACAACCCTCAATACCGCTATCATTCCATTCTGAATCCACATCCGGCGGGCCAATAAACAATTCATAAAGCCGAACTGTATCCGTGCCGTATTTTTTAACAAGGCTATCAGGATTAATCACATTTCCCTTTGATTTTGACATTTTTTCAAGTTTGCCTGTTTTTTCACTGAATTTTGTAACCATTCCCTGATTAAACAATTTCAGAAATGGTTCATCAAAATTAATTGCGCCAATATCATATAAAAATTTTGTAAAAAATCGCGCATATAATAAATGAAGTATTGCGTGTTCAACTCCGCCAATATAACAATCAACAGGCAACCATTTGTTAATAATATCTTTATCAAAGGGCGCTGTTTTAAGATCTGGATTTGGATATCTTAAAAAATACCAGGAAGAACCAGCCCATTGAGGCATTGTATCTGTTTCTCTCTCAGCAGGACCGCCACAAATTGGACAGGTTGTATTCACAAATTCTTTTATTGCAGCAAGTGGTGATTTTCCGCTGCCTGTTGGTTTATACTGTTCCACATCGGGTAAAAGAATAGGAAGATTTTTTTCATCAACAGCAACAGTGCCGCATTTTTTACAATAAATTATTGGGATAGGCTCTCCCCAGTATCTTTGTCTGGAAAAAATCCAATCTCTCAATTTATAGGTTGTTTTAAAAAACCCCTTCTTCATATTCTGCAACCATTTTGTTATAGAAGATTTCGCTTGTTCTGAAGGCATTCCATTAAACTGTTGAGAATTTATTAAAATACCGGAACCCTCAAAAGCGCAACTAAGAGAGCCGTCTGAATTTCTCAATGCATCTTCACTATAAATTACCTCTATTATGGGCAACCCAAACCTTTTTGCAAATTCAAAATCACGCTGGTCATGGGCAGGCACGCACATAATAGCGCCTGAACCGTAATGCGCCAACACATAATCAGCAACCCATACAGGAAGCCTTGCGCCATTGACAGGATTAATCGCGTATGTGCCTGTAAAAACACCTGTTTTCTCACGAATTGTATTGGTTCTTTCAAGATCAGATTTATTCATTGATTCTTCAATATATTTTTTAACATTATCAAAATGTTCAGGCAGGGTTAAATCAAAAACAAGTGGATGTTCTGGAGCAATCACCACATAGGTTGCACCAAAAATGGTATCAGGTCTCGTAGTAAAAACCTCAATTTCTATTTTTGCTTCATTATCAATTGTAAATAAGATACTTGATCCTTCACTTTTTCCAATCCAATTTCGCTGCATTGCTTTGACTTTTTCCGGCCAATCAAGTTTTTCAACATCAGAAAGTAATCTATCAGCATATGCAGTAATTTTTAACATCCATTGCATCAATTTCCTCTTTTTTACAGGACTTCCACATCTTTCACAGTTGCCACCAACAACCTCTTCATTTGCAAGTCCTGTTTTACACGCCGGACACCAATTTATTGGCATTTCAGCCCTGTATGCAAGTCCTTGCCGATACATCTGAAGAAAAATCCATTGGGTCCATTTATAGTATTCAGGATCGCTTGTATTAATTTCCTTGGTCCAATCATACATAGCGCCAATTTCCATTAACTGCCGCCTTATATTATCTATATTATTCTTTGTACTTATCTTTGGATGGATCCCTTTTTTAATTGCGTCATTTTCAGCAGGAAGGCCAAAAGAATCCCATCCCATAGGATGCAGTAAATGATATCCATTAAGTCTTTTATACCTGGACCACACATCAGAAAGCACATATCCTCGCCAGTGCCCAACATGTAAACCAGAACCAGAAGGATATGGAAACATATCAAGACAGTAATATTTTTTATCTTTGGTATGAACATCTGTATGATTTATACCGGTTTCTTCCCATATCTTTCGCCATTTTTTTTCAATGAACGCTGGCTGATATTTTTTCTTTGATTCCATTGTGTTGTTCCAGTGTTAATTATTGTATTATAAATTATTGTATTATAATTGTAATTTTGTATAATATTTAATTATATAAATATACCGTAATAATAAATTTTTTTCAATGTTTACAGACAATTATTTTAATTTTTGCACAATTTTTTAAAAAAGCCACATTAACATCGCTTTTTGGAAAAAAAAGCCATAACCAACTGTGGCAGTATAGATTATTATCTTAGGAGGAATAATATGGAAATGGTTTTGTTTGATGATTTTAAAAAGATTGATATAAGGGTTGGCAGAATAATAGATGTTCAGGATCATCCTGATGCTGCCAGGCTCTATGTGTTGAATGTGGACATTGGTGAAGAACAAAAAAAAATTGTCGCGGGAATACGCGCCTATTATCAAAAAGACCAGTTGCTTGGAAAATTTGTAATAATTGTCGCAAATCTTCAACCGCGTAAAATTCGCGGCGTTGAAAGTCAGGGAATGTTGCTTGCCGGCTTTGATGACACAAACCTGGCAGTTGTTACCATTGATAAGCCATTAAAACCAGGAACCCCAATTACCTGATTTTTTATTCTATTGATTTTTTTTTGAAACAAAAAGACCATGTTTTGTTTTTTCCCAAAAATGTGGCCTGGTAAAAAGTTGTAAAAATCCTCTCCATGCGCCGATACTGATAAGTATCCAATAAATAGGCGATATCAACGCTTCAGGTAAAAGATATCTGTATGAACGTTTAAGACATGCCATCATATTAAGCAGGATAAAAATAACATTGCTTAAAAGCAAAACATATGTGATAAGATACGTTGAGGAAATAAATAAATTAGGGAAAAGGTTATTTCCTGCTATAAAATAGCCCAGTGCTATAAGCCAGTAAATTGGAGTAAACAAAAGGGTAATAAATAATCCTCCAACAGTCAGCTGAAAACTGCAAAAATTAACCAGCCCCATTTTTCTCGCAAGATCCACAGGTTTGCGCATATGAACACACCAGGTTTGGATATACCCTTTTATCCATCGTGAACGTTGTTTCAGCCAGTTGATAAATCTACTGTTTGCTTCTTCCCATGTAGTACTATCAAAAATTCTGGTTCTAAAACCTTCCCTAAATATTCGTATTCCAAGGTCACAATCCTCAGCAACATTATAAGCATCCCAGCCACCGAGTTTTTTAAGATAGGTTGTCTTAAAATGATTTGAGGTACCACCAAGAGGTATCGGCGCTTCAAGAGCATCAAGACCCGGCAGATAAAGGT
>CAZSTE010000129.1:0-3383 GCA_964609735.1 uncultured bacterium | reverse complement strand
TGCCCAGGGGAAATATTATTTAATCTATACAATTCTTCAAGAATAATATTTCTCTGTTGATTTTCTTTTTGGACAATCTCTTTAACCTTTAGTAAAACAGCGGGATCGTCTGGAGGATTTACGATGGCGACTTCATAATTTTTTGTTTCTCCGATGTAACCATTTTTTTTATAAAGGGCAAGTTCGTCAGACCATGTTTTTATTTGACCGATTGCCTCTTTTATTTTCGGAGAATCTGTTTTTATTTCTGAGGAAACCGAACCTTCTGCGGCAAAGGCATTAGAGACAAAATAGTTGCACATTTGATAAAAGATATTTTGACTTTGAGATTCCATCATTTTTTCTATATCCTCTGCTGCCTTTTTAATCTTTTCTTCGGGAAATGTCACATATATTGTTACTGTGGCGCAACCTGCAAATAATATTGCCGTGGCAAAAATAAAAAACAAATTTTTTATTTTCATTTTTACTCCGTGTGAATGGTAACTTTCTCATTTTTATATTTTATATTATAGTATATTTTGCTTGATAATAAAAATAAAGGGAAAAAACAGGATATAAAAAATGAAAAAACAAGCAGATAAATTTGTATTTATTCAGCCGAACATTCTTTCCCACATTGGAAATACGCCAATTGTAAGACTTGCCAATATCGTTTCTGACAATAGCCCGGCCATCTTTGCAAAGCTTGAAATGTTTAATCCCTGTGGCAGTGTTAAGGACCGCATAGCCCTTGCCATGATAGAGGATGCTGAAAAAAAAGAAATTTTAAAACCGGGCAATACGGTAATTGAGCCGACAAGCGGCAATACAGGCATTGGACTTGCAATGGTTTGTTCTGTAAAAAAATATAGATGTATCCTTACAATGCCTGAATCAATGAGTTTGGAAAGAATATCCATACTTAAATTTCTCGGCGCGGAAATTGTTCTTACCCCTGCGGCGTCTGGTATGGCTGGCGCAATATCCGAGGCGCAGAAATTATGTAAAACAACGCCCGGCGCTTTTATGCCGATGCAATTTGAAAACCCTGTAAATCCCGAGGTTCACAAAAGGACAACTGCCAGGGAAATTATCGCTGTTTTGGGGGATAATATTGATGGATTTGTCGCAGGCGTTGGAACAGGAGGAACACTTACCGGCATTGGAGAGGTTCTAAAAAAAAGGAACCCGTCGATTAAAATTTTTGCTGTTGAACCGGAAAATTGCGCTGTTTTATCAGGCGGCAAGGTGGGATTACACAAAATTATGGGTATCGGACCGGGATTTATTCCTAAAATTCTAAATCGTAATATCATTGATGATGTGATAACAATAACAGATGAGATTGCCTATGAAACAACTAAAAAACTATCTCAAAAGGAGGGTATTTTTGCCGGTATTTCTTCTGGCGCAGCCTGCGCCGCCGCATTAAAAATTTCATCAAAATTCAAAAACAATCAAAAAATTGTTGTTATTTTTCCTGATACGGGAGAACGATATTTAAGTTTAATGAACGAGTTTGAAAAATAAAACTTATTTTAGCTTTTTTGTTGCTATTAATAAATCACTTCCTTCTTTTTTTCTGCTGAAACATACATTCCTTCAAGCATTTTTATTACCCGGAGAGATTCTTCAGGTTTTACAAGGACATCCTTGTCGTCTCTAACGCATTCAAAGAAATGTTTAATTTCCTTGTGATGAGGCGGTTCCGTGTCTGGAACTATTGGATTAAGGATAGAGTCGTTATAGAGGCCTTCTATTTCCGAAAACATTTTCATTTCCGGCCATATAATACCCGCTTTTGTTCCATAAAGATTTGACGACCAGTTTGAAGGAAGATTTGACAGAAAACTGCATGTTAAATGTAATGCTCTACCATCCTGAAAGAGTACAAAACCAGCGGCAAAATCTTCAACATTAAACCTTTTTCTGTCCCATTCTCCCCATGCGCCTGTGATATTTCTGTTTCCTGCAAGTTTATTAAAGATTACTCCTTTAACCGAATGAACTGGCGGACATCCCATAAACCAGTATACAAGGTCAAGGATGTGGACACCTATATCAAACATTGGCCCTCCGCCGGAAAATTCTTTATTGATAAATGTTTGACTGGTTGGAACTTCTCTTCTTCTTACAGCATAACACTCGGCAAAATAAATATCTCCAAGTATTCCCTTGTCAATAAGTTTTTTCGTCATTTGGCCTGAAAAAGAAAATCTGTGATGTTGCGCGGCCATCAATTTTTTTTTATTCTCTTTGGCTGCCTGTATCATTTTTTCAACATCTTTGCTTGTTGTTGCAAGAGGTTTTTCACAAATCACATGTTTTTTGTTTTTAAGCGCGTCCAGGGCAATGGGGCAATGAAAAATATTTGGGGTGCAGACATCAATAATATCGATTTCTTCAATATCAATAAGATTTTTATAATCAGATGTGGCAAAAGAAATATCATATTTTGTTTTTATGTTTTCAATGCTTTCCTTTGAAATGTCGGCGATTCCATATATATCCACACCAGGCAATTTTTTCCATCCCTCAATATGGGTGCGACCCATTCCTCCCGTTCCAACAATGCCGACCAGATATATTCCATTTTTCATTTTTATCTCCTTTTGGATGGAACAATGATTACAACGTTGTATTTTATTTTGCATATAATGTTTGTCAAATCACTTAATATCGTTTAATTAATTCAGATTTCTTTTACAAAATTTTTACGATATAATAAAAATAGTTGATATTGACAAATATTGTAAATAAACCTATTTGCTTCTTCAATGCGTCAAATTTATAAAGATTAAATGAAAATCATCACATTAAAAAAGGGGGGATTATGAAAAAGAATATTTTCGCAGTTGCAATTGGAATTTTTGTGGTGCTGTATTTTTCAGGATGTCAGACGCCTATGAGCGGTTCAAGCTATGAAAGAACCGAAGCGCGAAAAATGCAAACTGTTTATCTGGGAACGGTTGTGAGTGTTAATGATGTTATTATTCAGGGCCAACCCGGTGCTATTGGAACCGTTACAGGAGCCGCAGCCGGTGCTGCTATCGGACATAAGATAGCCGATGATGACGATGACGATGAAAAGACAACAGCCACCATTATAGGTGGAACCGTGGGTGCAGTTGCAGGCGCAGCGGTAGAAAAAAAACTAACAACCAAAAATGGATTAGAGATAACTGTAAAACTGGAGGATGGCAGAACCATAGCGGTTGTTCAAGAAAAAACGCCGGGTGAAAATTTTAAGCCGGGAGATCTCGTGCAGGTTGTCCAATCGCCCGAAGGAAATGCAAGGGTTAGACCGCGATAAACAGGGTTATTATTGTATAAACCAGGAAAATTCTTTTTTGTTTCCTGAATGTAAAAGTTCTACATGAAGAAGCCAGGGGCCTGTTATT
>CAZSTE010000128.1:0-3414 GCA_964609735.1 uncultured bacterium | reverse complement strand
CAGAGCATCTGCCTTCTAAGCAGAGGGTTGCCCGTTCGATTCGGGCCAGGCGCGCGTTTTCTGTGGATAAACAATCAATCGACAAAATCAGGGATTGTAATCATATCTGCGCGGGGTAAAAAATAAAACAGATGGTCGGGGCGCCCGGATTTGAACCGGGGACCCCCAGAACCCCATTCTGGTGCGCTAAACCGGACTACGCTACGCCCCGAATCTATATCTTGCCTTCTCTAAAATATGAGATGTAGTTAAGACAGAATGTGTCTCTGTTTGTTAAAACCTCAACAGCGCATTTTGCCTCTATAACCCCAGGTTCAAGAGGATCTATTATAACAGCTTCAAGCCCTTCATACATCGCAAGCGCAAAAGCGTATTTATTGATAAGTTTTCTTTTTGGAAGACCAAAAGAAACATTTGAAAGACCACATATTGATTTTGTTGCGGGATGTTTTGATTTGATAGCCGTCAATGCTTTTAAATAATTGAGAAATGCCTCGGTGTCTGTGCCAACCGGCTGAACAAGGCCATCATAGAAAATATTTTCTTCATTAATGCCTGTTTCTGTTAATTTTGTATAAAGAACACCGGCAATATCAACTCTTTTTTGCCAGGAAGCCGGTATTCCTGAATCGTCCATTGTCAACGCTATGATGTAAACATCCGGGAATTTTTTTAACAGCGGCAAAAATTCATTTAATTTTTTTGTTTCCGCATTAATGGAATTTACCATCACAGGTTTATTGTTAACCATAGGAATACATTCGGCAAGTACATCTGTATTTGAACTATCAAGGGCAAGTTTTACATTAGGATATGCGGATTGTATCAACCCTATCAGCCAGGCAAGGTCTTCTGCTTCCCTGCCTGTGCCGGTGCCTGCGTTAAGGTCAAGAAAATCGCTTCCTGCTTTAATCTGATTTCCGGCCTCTTTAAGTAAAAGGGTTTTATCCTTTTTTTCAATCGCTGAACGGATTTGTTTTCTTGTTGCGTTTATCCTCTCTCCCACAATTATCATTTTCCCCTCCGTATGATAAAATATTTTTATGGAGATTGATCGCAAGGAACTTGAAAAAATAGTTTACCAGAAAATAAAAAAATTACCAGTATTGTTTAAGAAAAAACTGGAAAATATTGAGTTTTTTGTCGAGGATGGAGAATCCCCCTACATTCTTGGCCTATATCATGGGGTTCCATTTGGAAAAAGAAGTAATTACAATATGGTAATGCCGGATAAGATTATTGTTTACAAACAGCCGCTGGAGAAGCTTTGCAAAAATAAAAAGGAACTTGAAAACAGGGTAGAAAAGGTTTTGCTTCATGAAATAGGCCATTATTTTGGATTTAGCGAGGAGCAGTTAAGAAATCTTGATTACTGACGGCTGCCTGGTTTTATAAGTGGCAGTTTTTCCCTGCAAAGTGGACAATCAGCCGGGTTGTAGTGTTTAGTATCCATTTTTACAAGGGCGTGAAGCGGGAATTTAAGATGATGTGGGCCTCGTTGGACAAGGCAGCATACCCCTATAATATGTGCTCCGCGCGAAACAACAATGTCAATTACCTCTGAAACCGAACCGCCCGTGGTTATCACATCTTCACAAACAAGAATGTTTTCATTTTGATTAATAGTAAAACCCCTTCTAATGGTCATAATGCCATTTTCCCTTTCGGAAAATATAGACCGTGCCCCAAGTTGTTCCGCAATAACATACGAAAGAACAACGCCACCAAGCGCAGGGCCAATAACAGCGTTTATTGTTAGGCCAACATATTTTTTTGCTATTTCGGCGGCGAGGGCTTTGGCCAGTTCAGGAAATTGAAGAACCTTTGCCATTTGGAAATATCTATCGCTGTGAAGTCCTGATGAAAGCAGAAAATGGCCTTCCAGGATTGCCCCTGTTTTAATAAAAATGTCTGATATTTCCTTATCGGTCATTTGTGATATTCCCAGGGTGTTAGTTTTTCAATTTTTTTTATCCTTCTTAAATGCCTTCCCCCTGCGAATTTTGTTTCAAGAAAAACACGAACTATCTCGCAGGCAAGTTCATTGGCAATAATTCTGCCGCCAAGCGTTAAGGCATTTGCGTCGTTGTGGATTCTGGCTATTTCAGCAAGAGACGGCGTATAACACAGGGCTGCCCGAACATGCGGAAATCTATTTGCGACAATACTCATTCCTATTCCTGTGCCACAGATTAAGATGCCCCTGTGTATTTTGCCTGATGATATGTCTGATGCAACCCGTGCTCCATAATCGGGATAATCAACCTTTTTTAAAATAGATGGACCGTAATCCATAACATCATATCCCTCTTTTTTGAGGTATGAAAGAATATACATCTTCATTTCAAAACCAGCATGGTCACTTGCGATTGCTATCTTCATTTTTTATCCTTGTTAATGCATATGTTTTTATCCTATGAGCGATTATCTTCTTTATCTTTCTACAAGAAGAAATATCTCTTGCTTCCGGTTTAGGGATATCCAGTACAATTATTTTATCATAGGATTCAGGAATCCGTTGAAGAATGATATTCTTGCATTTTTCTTCCATAACAAAAATAAGGTCTGAGGAAATAATAAGTCGGTCTGTTAACTGACAGGAACTAAAACCCTCAGTCGGCATAGGGAACCCTTCCATAGTTTTTATAACAAATTGTGAAAAAGAATTGGCAACGGCTGAACCTGTATATGCGAAAACCATATCTATGGATTTGTTAACAATAAGATGTTTAAGCATAATCTGCGCCATATAACATCTGTCATCATTTTCAGAAGAGACAAAAAGAGCCCTTCCTCGTACAAGTTTTGCCGGAGATTGTGTCATATCCCATATCGCCGATTCTCTGCTGGAAAGTTTTCCGGCGTCGATAGCCAATGGAATTTTGTTTAGTATCTCTGAATTTATTTCGTCTAGGGATAGACAGCTTCCTGCAAAGGAGAGATTTGCGCTTGTTGAAGCAAGATAAGGGAAAAACCCGCACAGATGTGTTATTAAATTGGAATCGGGTATCCTAATTGCTATTGTTTTGCCATCTGAAACAAGATATTTGCTTTTAATTTTTGATTTGAAGATAAATGTGTTTCTGCCAGGCCAGCGCCTTGATATAAAATTGAAATCCGATTGTTGAATATATGCGATTTTTGCTGCCTGCGCTGTGTTTTTGACAAAAGCAATAAGGGGCTTATATCCTGGTCTGTGTTTAAGGGTGTAGATATACGATTTGGCGCGGTTGTCCTGGCCATCGCAGATAAGACCATATACTGTATCTGTTGGAACAATGACAACGGCTGAATTTTTGAGCGTATCAGCTATTTTTTTGATAATATCTTTTTCTGTATTTTTCGTAAGCGTAAGGATTTCAGCCATTTGATAGGACAGGATTTGAAAGAATGACAATATTTTCAATTTCGCAT
>CAZSTE010000127.1:0-3447 GCA_964609735.1 uncultured bacterium | reverse complement strand
GTTTCCTGTGGTTTTTTCATTCCTTCAAGAATGTTTTTTATATCCTCAATCAAATCATACACAAGTCGGTATATCCTTATTTCAACACCCTTTTCTTTTGCTTGCTTATCAGCGCTTGAATCAATTCCGACATTATAACCTATTATAATGGCCTGTGAACAAGAGGCAAGAAGCACGTCTGATTCATTCACTGCCCCAAGACCCCAGTGTATCAAGTGAACAACAACCTCGTGCTTTTCTGAATCCGCGGTAAGTTTTTCAATGGATGCTTTTATTGCCTCCTGAGAACCTATTGAATCTGTTTTAAGAATAATATTTAATTCCTTAATAGAACCCTGGATAATCTGATTTTGAATATCTTCCAGGGTAATCTGTTTTTGCACCTTCTCCTGTGATGATTTTATCCGCTGAAGGGCTTGTTCAGCATATTTTTTGGCATCTGCTTCAGAACCGACAACCATAAATTTATCCCCTGGGACAGCAACTGAATTTGCTCCAAGAATTTCCACAGGGGTCGACGGACCTGCTTTTTCAAGACGGGCCCCATTTTCATCAAACATAGCCCTTACCTTGCCCCAACTTGCGCCACATACAAAAAAATCGCCAATATTCAGGGTACCATTTTGAACAAGCAAATGCATAATAGGCCCTTTTTGCTTATGGAGATATCCTTCCAACACCACACCCTCAGCAGGCCTTTCTGGATTTGCCTTAAGATCCATCATTTCTCCCATCAAAAGAATAATCTCCAACAATTCCTTGATATTTTGGCCTGTTATTCCTGAAACATTAAGAAATACTGTCTGACCGCCCCATTCCTCAGGGACCAATCCATACCCTGACAATTGTTTTTTCACTGAATCCGGATTGGCATTGGGTTTGTCAATCTTATTTATTGCAACAATAATGGGGACATTTGCTGCCTTACAATGATTTATTGCTTCTATTGTTTGCTGTTTTACACCATCATCGGCTGCCACCACCAAAACAACAATATCTGTTAATTGTGCCCCGCGGGCTCTCATTGCTGTAAAAATCTCATGCCCGGGGGTGTCTATAAAAACAATATCTCCTTCCTTTATGTGAACCTTGTAGGCGCCTATTTTCTGGGTAATCTGCCCAAACTCCGCTTTTGCAATGTTTGACCTGCGGATAAAATCAAGAATTGTCGTTTTACCATGGTCAACATGACCCATCACGGTTACGATAGGAGCCCGAGAAACAAATTCTTCTCCAATCTCACCAGCAGCACCTCTAATATAACTTGCTTTTGTTTTTTTAATTTCAACCGGAATGCCAAGAACCTCGCAAAGTTTCTTGATATTGATTACTCCAATTGTATCGTTGATTTTTGCGGTAATACCAATATCTGAAAGTTGTTTTATAATATCACCTGCTGAAATACCTAATTTTGAGGCAATCTGGCCCACTGTTTCTGTTCCATCACAAACCAAGGATTTTCCTGTAAATCTGCTCTTTTTTATATATTTGTCAATAACACTGATTTCATCATCCTTCAATCCGCTTACATAGGTTTTACCTTTAATTCCCGCATTTTCACAAATCTCTATGAGATGCTTGGGCGAAAGACCTATTTGTTTTGCATACTGATATATTCTCATTCATTATTCCCTGAATTGTTACTACTGTTATCATTGGCCTGTGTTTCTTTGATATATTGAATCGCTCTTTCAACCAGATCCTTGGCCTGTTCTTCAGGAATACCGGCAGCGAGAGAAAGTTCTGCGGCTTCAGCATGACTAAGAGAGATTATTGTGTCATAACCGCATTCCTTGAGACGCTGGGCAATATCCTCATCGATGCCAAGAAACATTGTCGCAGGAGTTTCTTCTTCCCTATTAATAATAATATTCCATCCAGTTAGCTTGCAGGCAAGTCTGACATTTTGACCCTTTTTCCCTATAGCCACAAATAATTGGTCTTTTGTAACCCGGACAGTTGCCTCATTTTTTTCCCTGTTAAAAACAACAGCGTCACATTTTGCTGGAAGCAATGCATTCGCTGTGAATTTTTCAGGCTCTGGATCCCATCTTACAACCTCTATTTTTTCGCCTCCAATTTCCTTCATAATATTTTTTATTCTTGTTGCTCTGTCGCCTATACATGTCCCAACAGGATCTATTCTTGAATCAGTGGAATATACAGCAACCTTTGTCAAATCCCCTGGAAATCTTGCAATTGCTTTTATTTCAACAAGTCCATCCCTTATCTCAGGGATTTCATCAATCAACATCCTTTTAACAAAATCAGTGGCTGTTCTTGACATAATAATAGGATATACTCCTTTATTCGGCCTGCGAACCTCAAGCACTAAACCTTTTAGAGCATCCCCTATATGATATCTGTCATGAGGTAACAGATGTTTTAGGGGCAACAGGGCTTCTGTTTTCCCAAGGGAAAGCACGATATTACCTGCTTCAAAACGTTCAACGCGCCCACTCAAAATATGATTCTCCAATTTTTTGAATTCGTTGTAAATCGCGGTTTTCTCTGCCTCCCGAATTTTCTGGATTAAAATCTGCTTTGCGGTTTGAGCAGCAATCCTTTCCCATGGAAACGAGGGGGGTTCAATATGTTTCCCATTTTCATCAACAAAATAAATATCACCTGTTTCAGGATCTATCTTAACATCCACATTGTCTTTAAGAAATGCCCTTTTCCTATAAACCGCTGATAGGCCTTCCTCAAGAGATGAAAGGAGAAATTCTTTTGAAACACCCTTGTTTTTTTCCCAATAATCAAGTAGAGTCAACAATTCTTTTTTCATAATCAATTCCATAAAAATAAAATATTAAAAATGTTCCTGGCGTGTTTTACTCAAATAAATATATTTGTTATATTATAAGGAACCCAGCGGAAAGTGTCAAACTATCAAGGATTCTCACTCATCATGGAATTGTTCTACCGTATAAAACATATGGAGAACTTTTATAAATTTTTACCTTAACGATATCCCCTAGCCGGGCATAGCCCTTAAATCTTACCATACAATCAATGTCAGGAGCGTCCATTGGCATTCTTCCTTCAAAATAATTATCCGTCCTTTTTTCTGTAATAACATCAACTATATGCCCTACCAAGGCTGAAGAAATCTGCCTGCTTATTTCTTTTTGAACAGCCATAAGCCTTCTTAATCTTTCCTGTTTTATTTCGCTGGCAACCTGGTTCTCCATCATGCATGCCTTTGTTTCCTCCTCCGGGCTAAACATAAAAGCGCCCAGTCGATGAAATCTCATTTCTTTTATAAAGGAAATTAAATGATTAAAAATTCTGTCTGTTTCCCCTGGAAACCCCACCATTAGGGTGGTGCGAAGGCATACTCCTCTAACAGATTTTTTTATATGTTCGAAAAATCTCTCATAGTCAATTACAGGCCTATTCATTTTTTGTAAAATAATAGGATTTATGTGTTGAATCGGAATATCC
>CAZSTE010000126.1:0-3456 GCA_964609735.1 uncultured bacterium | reverse complement strand
GGTATCTTTTTCCTATCATATTCCTGTAAGAAGTTTGATAAAATTCAGGATTAAAAATACCCTTTGTCTTGCAATTTTTTCAATTGTTTTAAGCTGGTTGATTGCGATTCCCATTGCAGTATTGGCAGGATATAAAGAGGGTTCGTGGTTTGATAAATTTTTTTCACTTCTGGCGTATATTTCAATTTCGCTGCCTTCTTTTTTTGTGGCTCTGCTTTTTGTGTATTTTATCAGCCGGTCAGGATTCTTACCACTTGGGGGCACACGAAGCATTTTTGATATAAATGCAGGCCGTTTCATGCTTTTTCAGGATTATCTAAAACATCTTCTTGTTCCTGGTTGTGTTCTTTGTTTTATCAATATCGGCTCTCTTTTTAGACTGATGAAAAATAATTTTATTGAGGTTTTTAATACACCTTATATTCTGGCTTGTTGGGCAAGAGGATTATCTACAGGTTCGGTTATATTTAAGCATACACTCAGGAATGCGTTAAATCCAATGTTCACCATTCTTGGAATGGAAATAGGAAGCATTCTTAATGGTGCGGCATTAACAGAGATCATTTGTGGATGGCCTGGAATGGGCAGTTTAATACTTGAAGCAGTTCTTTCTCACGATATTTATCTTGTGATGGGTTCACTTATAATAAGCGGATTTCTTTTGATTATAGGCAACCTTATAGGGGATATGCTTCTTGCTTTTTTTGATCCGAGAATAAGATTATCATGAAAAATTTTCTTAACCGATTAAAAAGACACAGCAAAATTTCATATTGTAGTTTTTGGTTCCTTTGCATATTTTATTTGATTTCTTTTTTTGCAGACCTTCTTGCGCCCTATCATTTTGATTATCAGTTTAGAAACAAGCCGTATCATCCACCAACCAGGATTCATTTTATCGATGCCCAGGGTAAATTTCATATAAAACCTTTTGTTTACAATACATTTATTGATGATCCCATATTCAGGACATACAAAGAAGACCGATGCCGTTTTTATCCTGTTAAATTTTTTGTAGCCGGCCCTGAAAGGAAGATTCTTTTCCTTTTTAAAACCAACAAATATCTTTTTGGGGTTGAAGAACCCGCTGGAATTTTTCTTTTCGGAACAGATACATACGGCAGGGATATTTTTTCGCGACTGCTCTATGGGGGTAGAATTTCCCTTTCTATAAGTATAATTGGCGTGGCTATCTCTTTTATTCTGGGGATGATTACCGGCGGTTTTGCCGGCTATTTTGGAGGCATGACAGACCAGATTCTTATGCGGTTGGTTGAAATATTGATGGTATTTCCTTCTTTTTATCTTATGCTTTCTTTAAGAGCGATGTTTCCGCTTAATCTTTCAAGCATGCAGGTGTATTTTTTGATAGTTCTAATTCTTAGTTTGATTGGTTGGGCAGGACTCGCGAGAATCATACGCGGTATGGTTCTTTCAATAAAAGAAGAGGATTATGTGCTTGCTGCAAAATCCCTCGGACTTTCACACTGGAATATCCTTATATTTCACATACTGCCCAACACCTTTTCCTATACGATTACAGCACTTACCATAAGCATTCCCGGATATATTATTGGCGAATCCGCATTAAGCCTGCTCGGCCTGGGTATTCAGGAGCCATATCCAAGTTGGGGTAATATACTTTCATCAACAGTTGGAAATCTAAGGGTTATTGGAGACGCTCCATGGTTATTCCTGGCAGGTGCTTTTATATTCATAATTCTAATAAATTTTAACATTTTGGGGGATGCCCTACGAAATGTACTGGACCCAAAAAACTGGTAACATGGAACAAACCCTTGATATAAAAAATCTTTGTGTTGTCAGAACCGATGGAACACAAATTTTTCCTGTGGTAAACAATATTATATTTTCAATTGAGAAAGGAGATTTTTTTTGTCTTGTTGGCGAATCCGGTTCAGGAAAAACAACCCTTGCTCTTTCAATCATGCGTCTTTTGCCAAGGTCTTTTAAAATATTATCAGGAAATATTATTTTATGTGGTAAGGAAATAACAGCGGTGGATGAAAAAACGATCAGATCCGTTAGAGGAAAACTGGTCAGCATGATTTTTCAGGATCCAGGTGCCTATCTTGATCCTGTTTTTAATATTAACCAGCATCTTCAAGAATCCTTTCATGGGAACTGGCCAGAATTTCAGGAATTAAGGATAAAGGCATTAAAAGAGGTGGGTCTTGATGTGGAAATATTGCAGAGTTATCCTCATCAACTAAGCGGTGGACAACAACAAAGAGTCTTAATAGCAATGGCTTTGATTAATAACCCCTCGCTTATTATTGCAGATGAACCAACAACAGCCCTTGATGCAATAACAACAAAACAAATAATGGCACTCCTTAATAGGATAAGATTAGAACATAATCCTGCAATGCTTTTTATTACGCATGATTTGAACCTTGCCTTGAATGTAGGCACAAGAATCGGAATTATGTATCGAGGTTATATAATAGAAATATTTAATCCCCATAGAGAAAATCCCCGGCATCCGTATGCGAAGACGTTACTGGGATATATAGAAGAAAAACAAACTAATGGGAATTTTAATGCGGATTTTGTAGATAGTTTTTCCCAAAGGGAAACCTGCGTTTTTTTTGATAGATGCCCTGAAAGAAAACCGGCGTGTGCAAAAAAAATACCTTTTAGATGGTATGATGAAAAAACTGGCATAAGGTGTATAAAATATGAATGAAGTTCTTAGATGTGAAAATGTTAAGAAGGTTTTTACAGTAAAAGATTTTTTTGGAATAAACAAAAGACAGGTAATTGCGGTTAATAATGTTTCTATTAGTATTGATAAAGGCATTAATACGGCTATTGTTGGCGAATCCGGTTCAGGAAAAACAACCCTTGCGAAAATACTGCTACTACTTATTAAGCCGGATTCAGGATTTGTATATTATAAAGGGCAAATAATCAGCCATCTGTCAGATACCCGGCTTCGTGATTTTAGAAGCAGGGTTAGGGTAATATTTCAAAATCCATATAAATCCTTAAATCCCAGAATGACTGTTGAAAAAACAATAAAACAGGCTTTGTCGCAAACCGGTCATTCTCAATCAAACATTGAAGAAATTCTTATGCAGGTGGGAATACCAAAAGAATATAAAACACGGTACCCTCATCAATTAAGTGGTGGTGAAAGGCAGAGAATCGCCATAGCACGGGCTCTCGCAGGCAATCCCGAATGCATTATTGCAGATGAACCCACTGGTAATCTTGATGCAACAACAGAAATGTATATTTTAAAACTTCTTAAAGATTTACAAAAAAGATTTGGCGTTACTTATGTTTTTATTTCTCACAATCTAAAACTTGTCAGTAATATCTGCGATAGGGTTGCGGTAATGTATAGAGGAAATATCGTTGAAGAAGGAATTATACACAAGATTATACGGGTTCCCCTGCATCCATATACAAAAATTTTATGGAATCCTG
>CAZSTE010000125.1:0-3693 GCA_964609735.1 uncultured bacterium | reverse complement strand
CCCTTGACCACAGAATATTTGGTTTGATAATAGGTGTGCTTATTGGTGGCGCAAGCCAGTTTTTATTTCAACTTCCTCTGGTTTTAACCGTTCATGGTCCCATTGTTTTGAATACACGATGGAAACATCCGGCCATTATAAAGATGTTAAAACTTTTCACCCCTGTTATTATAGGAATGTCCGTGGGTCCTATTAATCTGCTTGTTGATTATTCGTTTGCCCGCTGTTTAGAAGCAGGATCTGTTTCTGCTTTGTGGTACGCAACCAGAATATATCAATTGCCCCTTGGGATATTTACCATTTCTCTTGCGACAGTATTGCTTCCTCATTTATCAGGGGATATTGCTAAAAAAAATTTTGACATGGTAAAAGAAAATATACACAAAGGAATTGAGCAAACCATTTTTTTCCTTATACCTTCAGCAATTAGCATTTCTATATTCAGAAAAGAAATCGTAGAACTTCTTTTTAAGAGAGGTGCTTTTACCGATTACTCGGTTAGTATTACCGCATATCCCTTGATGTTTTTCAATATTGGCCTTGTTTTTTACGGAGCAGCAATAATAATTACCCGGGCATTTTATGCCCATCATGATACAACAACGCCTGTAAAAATTGGATTGATAAGCATCGCAATAAATGTTGTGCTTGATTTTATATTGATGCAATTTATGGGACATGGAGGCATTGCCCTTTCAACATCGCTTGTGGGAATGGGTAATTTTTTGCTGCTTTCCTGGCTTTTCAAAAGAAAATTTCATTTGATAGAACAAACCCGAATAATAAAGAGTTTTTTAAGAATCTTGTCTATTTCTATTGGGTGGGGTATAATTCTTGAGCTAATTAGAAGACTTTTTTTACCCACAGGATTGGTTATCACAGTTATAGGCGGAATTATTATTGCTATGGTTTTGTATATCATTTTTGCCATTATTTTTAAATTCCCCGAAATCTATGATTTAAGGATATTTAAATGGAAAATTTTGTCTTATTTTTCTTCCTGATATTTTCTATTATTATTCATGAGTATGCCCATGGATTTGTGGCATATCATAATGGAGATGATACCGCTTATCTTATGGGTAGATTAACATTAAATCCTATAGCCCATCTTGATCCGATAGGTAGTGTGGTTTTGCCTCTTTTGCTCGCTTTAACAATCGGGGTGCCTGTGGGGTATGCAAAACCTGTTCCGATAAATCCCATAAAATTTAAGGATTATAAAAAGGCAATGGTAGCCGTTGGAAGTGCTGGATGTATTACTAATTTTATTGCAGGTTTTATTTTTTCACTTATTTCAGGACTTACAAAAGGACTAACCGCAGAAATTTTTGAATTGGCCGGGTTTATAAACTTTATACTTTGTTTTTTTAATCTTATTCCCATTCCTCCCCTTGATGGATCCAGAATTATTGGCGTCTTCCTTCCATTAAAGGCGGCAGTGGCGTTTGATAAAATAGAAAAATATGGATTGTTTATTATTTATGCGCTGGTTTTTCTGGGTGGGTTTAGATTTATTGTTCCTTTTTGTTCTTTGCTTGTGAACCGTTTTTCGGTTATTGGCCATCTTATTTTGTAGAATCATACAGATG
Source organism: uncultured bacterium (assembly GCA_964609735.1). GTDB lineage: Bacteria > Ratteibacteria > UBA8468 > B48-G9 > DTJG01 > DTJG01. Next base: position 2,101 of record CAZSTE010000125.1, on the reverse strand, counting down.
CGGATAGCATATAAATTATTATAGTGCTACACATATACTGGGAGGCATCATGGAAAAAACAGATTTTGTGGAGCTTTTGCATTTTTTACATCTTTTATGCTGGCAGGCGCTTGGGAAAATTGCAAATCCAGTAAGCGGAAAACCTGAAAAAAATCTTCAATTTGCAAAAAGATTAATAGATATTTTTGAAACCCTTGAATTAAAAACAAAGGGCAACCTTGATGAAGATGAACAAAGGATGCTTGATGATATCCTGCGGGATTTGCGACTAAATTATGTTGATGAATTAAATAAGGATTCTGTTTCTGATTCTGGAAAAGAGCAAAAATCAGAACAGATACAACCAGAAAATGGACAGGGAGAAACTGAAAAAAAAGATTCAAATAATTCCTGACACAACAGGCGTTTATGTTTTTAAAGATAAAAATCGTAATGTGATTTATGTTGGAAAAGCAAAGCATCTTTCCAGTCGTATTCGTTCTTATTTTTCAAGGCCAGCCGACTATAAAAAAACGACTCTTGCCGATGAAATTGCGGATATAGAAGTAATACCTGTTGTTTCGGAGGGTGAGGCATTGCTTCTTGAATGTTGTCTTATAAAAAAACACCAACCCCGATACAACGTAGATTTAAAAGATGGGAAAACATATCCTTATCTTAAAATCACAGATGAAAGATTTCCTTCTGTGTTGGTTGTGAGAGAGAAAAAAAATAATACTGATGAGTATTTTGGGCCGTTTACGGATGTAAAAACCCTTAAACATGTTTTAAGATTTATAAGAAACTTTTATCCCGTAAGGGATTGCAGAAAAAAAATCGCTTTTGGAAAAAGCACAAAACCCTGTATGGCTTTTTATACAAAAAAATGTTGCGGTCCTTGCAGGGGAAACATTATAGAAAAAAATTATAAAAAAAATATTGCCGGCATACGGGCGTTTTTTTCTGGAAAATATAAAAATTACCGCGGACATCTTAAAAAACAGTTGGATATTGCGGTTAAACGATGGAATTTTGAAGAAGCAAAGATTCTCAATGAAAGAATTCAGATGTTGGAAAAAATGGAAAGCCATCTGCCATGGAGAGATGAAGAAGAACTTCTTCTTTTTAGAACCAAAAATGTTTTGCCTTCTCTCGCATCAATGCTTGGCCTGAATAAAATCCCCGCAATAATTGAAGGTTATGATATTTCCCATATTTCAGGCAGTAATGCCACCGGTGGCAGGGTTGTGTTTAAAGGAGGCCTACCTTTCAAAGAGGGGTATAGAAGATTCCGCATTAAAACTGTTAAGGGCATAGATGACTGCAGAATGTTGCGAGAGGTTTTACGAAGAAGATTTACCGATAGTGGGATGAAAGAAAAACCAGATTTGATCCTTATAGACGGAGGAAAGGGGCAATTAACCGAAGCAAGAAAAGAACTTTTATCCCTTCATATTGATATTCCTGTCATTGCGCTGGCAAAAAAGGAAGAGATTATTTATTCCTGTTTAAACCAACACCCAATAATATTATCGGACGATTCAGAAGAATTACATTTACTTCAACATATAAGAGACGAAGCTCATCGTTTTGCCCGGCATTATCATCTCGGTCTCCGTTCTCTGTTCAAGAAAAACCATAAAAGCGTTTAGCCTATTTTTTTGTATCTAATAATTTCCGGATGATTCATCAATCCGCACGGAACAACCTGATAATCTTCTAAAAAATCCTTTCCTTCTGCTGTAAATAAACCAGGGCCTGTCCATACAGGACGTTTTTCATAATAGTGAAACGGGCCATGAGAATTTCTTCTGTGCCCCAGTATTTCAATTCCAAGGCGATAATTTTCATCGCCTTTTATAAAATCAGTAATATCTAATTCATAGGGCGGCCACGCAATAATTCCTGCCTGGTTTCCATTAACAAAAATTCTCACAGCCACACCTTTGAATTCCGGAATCCTAATAAATATTTTTTGATCTTCCTGCGGTTTTATCCGCACATCACATAGATATGTAAGATTACCTGAATAAAAAAGAAGTCCTTGCCGCGTCCAATCACCAATTTTGAGTGTTTCTGTTTTTTTAATTATTGTCGGTTGATCATTTTCAATATCAACCCC
>CAZSTE010000124.1:0-3713 GCA_964609735.1 uncultured bacterium | reverse complement strand
AAGCTCCTGAGGTTTCCTTTAAGGCAGCCCTTTTAAAAGGACAGGCACCTGATTATGGTCTTTATGTTCCTGTTTTAATACCAAAAATCAGCAATGAAAAAATAAAAGAATTTGGAAACATGCCTTATTATGGAATTGCTTTTGAGATTATGAAAGGGTATGTTTCTGAAGAGGAAATACCTGCTGATGTTTTGTATCAGTTATGCAAACAGGCATACAATTTTCCTGTTCCCATTAAAAAGGTTCCTCCTGATTTTTTTCTTTTGTATCTTACCAAAGGACCAACCGCTTCATTTAAGGATTTTGCAGCAAGATTGATGGCAAGGATGATGAATTATATTGCATCAAAAGAAAATAAAAATCTTACAATTCTTGTTGCGACATCCGGCGATACAGGGGGAGCAGTTGCTGATGCCTTTTTTGGACTTGATAATATAGAGGTTGTTATACTGTTTCCTGAAAAAGAGATTACAGAAAGACAGAGAAAACAGATGACCACTCTAGGAGGAAATATTTGTGCCATTGCTCTCCAGGGTACATTTGATGATTGTCAGGCAATGGTAAAAAGGGCATTCAATGATCCTGCGTTGAATGGGAAAAATCTAACATCAGCAAATTCTATTAATATTGGAAGATTAATTCCCCAGTCTGTTTATTATTTTAAGGCATATTGCGAAATTGGTGCTTCAAAAATAGCCTTTTCGGTTCCATGCGGGAATTTTGGAAATTTGATGGGTGGGGTTTTAGCCAGGGAAATGGGGCTTCCTGTTGAGAAATTTATTGTTGCTGTGAATGAAAATGATGAATTTCCACGATTCCTTCAGACCGGCATATACAAGCCTGTTGTTCCCTCAAAAAAATGTTCCTCAAACGCTATGAATGTCGGCCATCCGAGTAATCTTGCGCGGCTTATTGATTTTTATGGGGGTTGGCTTATGGATGAAAGAGACGCAGACGGAAATCTTATAAAAAAGGGCGTGTTGAAAAAGACACCTGATATGGATTTAATGAGAAAACATTTTGTTTCCTTTTCAATTAAGGATGAATGGGTTGATCGACTGATAAAAAAATATTATCAAAAATATAATATTCTTATAGAACCACATGGCGCTGTGAGCATCGCGGCGGCATTGCAGGCAAATCTTGCAATGTCTGTGTGTTGTTTGGAAACAGCAGACCCCGCGAAATTTCCGGAGAAAATAAAACAGATTTTACATATTGAACCACCTGACCTGGCATTTTTTTCAGTGCTTGATAATAAAGAAGAAAAATTCATTCGTATCGAAAATGAGTATAACAGATTTGTTGAAATTATCTTATGAAATATTTAATATTGGTGCCTGATGGAGCTGCTGATATTCCTGTTGACTCACTGAATCATAAAACGCCCCTTGAGATTGCAAATAAACCGCATATTGATTGGCTTGCAAAAAATGGCAGATGCGGTTTAATGCAAACAATTCCAGCCGGCATGCCAGCCGGTTCAGAGGTTGCAAACCTTTCAATATTGGGATATGCGCCAGAAAAATGTTACCAGGGAAGAGGGGTTTTGGAGGCAGCGTCTTTGGGCATAAGACTTAATGATAATGATGTGGCTTTTAGATGCAATACTATTTTTGCTGAAAATGAAGTTATGGTAAGTCATTCTGCCGGATATATTACAAGCAGTGAATCGTGCGAATTAATTGATACCCTTAATAAGGATATTTCTTCGGAAGATGTTAAATTCTATGCAGGCCTTGATTACAGGCATATTCTTGTATTAAAAGAAAAGTTTTCACCCGCTGTATATTGTTTTCCACCGCATGATAATATTGGGAAAAAATTATCCGATATTATGCCCTATGCCTTGTCTGAGGAGGGAGAAAAAACAGCGGGTTTATTAAGAGATATTATATTTTTTTCTGGCAGGATTTTTGGGAAGCACCCTGTTAACCTGAAACGAATCAGCGAAAATAAACACCCCGCAAATTTTATCTGGCCATGGTCTGGTGGAAAAAAACCCGTGATGGAAACATTTACAAAAAAATTTGGCATCTCAGGCGCAATTATATCAGCGGTTGACCTTATAAAAGGGATTGGTGTTTATGCCGGGTTTGATGTTATCAAGGTGTATGGTGCAACCGGTCTTTACAATACAAACTACCAGGCCAAGGCTTCTTCGGCAATCGAGGCTTTAACCACTCATGACCTTGTGTATGTTCATGTTGAGGCTGCTGATGAAGCATCCCATGAGGGAGATGTGGAACTAAAAATAAGATGCATAGAAGATTTTGATAAAAGGCTTATAGCTTATATATTGCGAAAAATTGACCTGAACAATACCGCAATCGCCGTCATTCCAGATCATTTTACCCCTGTTTCTCTTAGAGGGCATACAAGTCAGAAGGTTCCATTTTTGATTTATCACCCTCATATTAAACCTGATGAGGTTACAGTATTTAGTGAGAAAAATTGTTTGCAGGGCGGGTTCGGGGTTATTGAAGGAGAAACATTCATGCGATTACTTCTTCAGCGCATATAATTATACTATAATAAATAAAAGGATAAAAAATTTTAATAGGATAAAATGGGAAAATTTTCTATCAGGATTGCATGCGGCCAGATTAATTGTACGGTTGGAGACCTTGAAGGAAACGCCGCCAGAATTATTGATTACATAAATAAAGCTTATGATTTAGGTGTTGATATAATTGCCTTTCCTGAATTGGTGATAACCTCCTGGCCTCCTGAAGATCTTCTTTTTAACGCATCGTTTATAAAGGATGCGTTAAAAACACTGTATAAAATTGCAAAACATGTATCCGATATTATTGCGATAATAGGTTTTGTGGACAAAGACAAGGATAATCTTTTTAACGCAGCCGCTATTATTAATCAGAAAAAAATCAAGGCCGTTTACCATAAAATATGTCTTTCCCATGATGGAATTTTTAATGAAATGCCATATTTTGCTTCTGGCACAGAATGTCCTGTGTTTTCATTAACAACAGAACATGGCATCTGTGGTTTTTGCGTGAATATCGGCGCGGATATAAGCTGTCAGAATGGTCCAACCGCAAAACAGGCAAAATCAGGGGCGTCAATAATTTTTAATATCCATTCTTCACCATATCATATGGAAAAATTCAAGAGAAGAGAAAAAATTATAACCACCGCGGCCAAGAAAAGCAATGTTTTTATTGCTTATGTCAATTTGGTTGGCGGCCAGGACGAACTTGTTTTTAATGGACAGAGTTTTGTCGCTTCGCCAGATGGAAAAATTGTTTCAAAGGCAGAAGCATTCAAAGAACAGCTTTTGGTTACAGATATTAAAATAGAAACAAAAAAGGTTAAAGGCGTGTCTGATTTTATTTTGAAACCAATGGAAAAACCCTTTATTACCACGTTTCTTGCGAAACCACTTTGCCGGGAAGCAGAGATATATGAAGCCCTTTTACTTGGTTTGAAGGATTATGTTGAAAAAAACCGGTTTGGAAAGGTTATTCTTGGGATAAGCGGAGGTATTGATTCTGCTGTTGTTGCCACTATTGCTGTGGATGCTTTGGGCAAACAAAGGGTTGTGGGTGTTTTTATGCCTGGGCAATATTCTTCACACCGATCAGAAGCAGATGCGAGGGAATTGGCTAAAAATCTTGGCATAGAACTTTTTATTATCTCAATCAAAGAAATCTTTTCTGTGCTGATAGGTAGTTTTTCACATGCTTTCTTAA
>CAZSTE010000123.1:0-3725 GCA_964609735.1 uncultured bacterium | reverse complement strand
ATGGCAAATTTTCAATATACCGGGGTTGATGCAGGGGGAAAGGTAATAAGTGGCTCTATTGAAGCTTCAAACCCACAAGAAGCCCTCGCTAAGTTAAAAGGCCTCGGTTATTATGTAACAGGCATAAATACAGGTAAAACACAAAACCAAAAAACCCCCGCGACATCAACAAAACAGGCACAAAAATCCGCACCAAAGAAAAAAACATCAGGTGGAATGAGCATAAACCTTCCATTTCTTGGTCGAAATAAGATAAAACAAAAAGAGTTAACAACCATCACCCGGCAGCTTGCAACCCTGATTGGTTCTGGACTTCCACTTTTAAGAGCATTAAAGGTTCTTGAACAACAGAGAAAGGGCGCGCCTGCAAAGATTCTCAGCAGGGTTGCGACAGAAATAGAACAGGGAGCGCTTTTTTCTGAAGCCCTTGCAAAATTTCCATCAACCTTTCCAAAAATCTATGTGGCAATGGTTAAAGCAGGTGAGGCAGGAGGAGCCCTTGAATCAGTTTTAGGCCGTCTTGCAGGTTTTATGGAAAGCGAAGCGAAGCTCAAGGGTAAAATAAAATCAGCGCTTGCTTATCCTGCGGTTGTGGTTGTCGCTATGGTTGGCATTTTATCATTCATAATGATTAAGATTGTCCCAACATTTGCCTCTATATTTGAGGATATGGAGGCAGGTGATCTTCCTGCTCCAACACTTCTTCTTATCAAGATATCCCATTTGATGGCACAACGCGCATATCTGATTGTCGCATTTGTCATTGCTCTTGTGATTCTTTATCGGGTCGCAAATAAAATTAAAGTTACAAGATACCTTCTTGACAAGGTAAAATTGCGAATTTTTGTGTTTGGCCCGGTTATATCAAAAACAATTATTGCCCGTTTTGCCAGAACATTCGCAACCCTTATAACAAGCGGCGTGCCCATATTGCAATCACTCCAGATTGTCCGCGACACAGTAGGTAACGAGGTAATCGCACAGGCCCTAAATGAGGTCCGTAATAGGGTCCGCGAGGGAGAAGGAATCTCCGGGATTATGATGAGAACAGGCGCATTTCCTCCAATGGTAACAAATATGATTGCTGTTGGAGAAGAAACAGGCGCAATGGATTCTATGCTTGAAAAGGTCGCAGACGCCTATGAGGCAGAGGTGGATGCCGCCGTTGCCGCAATGACATCAATGATGGAACCGATATTAATTGTTTGTCTGGGCGGGGTTGTTGGATTTATTGTTATTTCATTATTTATGCCTTTAATAAAGCTTGCTATGAGCCTTTCAGGCGAAAGCGGAGGTTAATAATGCGTTTTAGAAAAAATGGTTTTACCCTGATAGAGATACTTGTTGTAATCGTTATTATAGCCATACTTGCGGCAATGCTTTTGCCTGCGATTTCAGGAGCAAGACAAAGGGCGCACAGAACTGTTTGTCTTAATAACCTCCGCCAGCTAATGACTGCATTTGAAATGTATGCTGAGGACTATTTTGAAAAATATCCGCAAACCCAGGAATCTTTATATGCAGCCACAAACACTCTTTATCCTGCATTTATTAAATCGCCAGAGACATTCTGGTGTCCGGCATCAATGGCAAGAAAAGCCAAAGGAAGCAACAGCAGGAATGAAAAACCTGATACGATTGATTCTTCAAACTGGGATAATTCCTATGCCTTTGTTTTTGGACTAACAGTGGCAAACAATTGTTCAAATCCTGTGCCTGTAATAAGCGACAATGGAATATTTATTGGCTCTGAACAGGAATATGGAAATCATCAACATGGAATGAATGTTATATATCTTGAAGGCGGAGCCCGATGGGTGCCTAAGGATGAAATTACCTACTTTGACGGTACAAATGGACCTGCTGATACGCCTGCTGTAAATGTTGCCTGTGATAATCACGGCAATAGTATTACTCTTGATACAACCCTTCGCCCCCATTGGGGGCAATAAACAAGGAATAAATATGAATAAAAAAGGTTTTACACTTATAGAACTTTTGGTTGTGATTGTTATTATTACAATACTTGCAGGAATGATGCTTCCTTCATTGCGAAAATCAAGGGCAAAAGCAACAAGAGACAAGGCAAAAAATGAAATGGCAGCCCTTGCAAGCTCTGTGATGATGGCAAAAAATGATATCGGCTATTATATAAGATTATGCGATTTAAGCGATGCTACCCTTTCAACAACCTATAATCACAAGACCTATGTTTATTATAATACAACCGATCAAGAGGATGACACAGCAGAAGAAAGCGAAATAACAAAAGACCATCCCTGGGATGGACCATATCAGGTTTTTCAGCCAAACACTGTTTTTGACGCAACCAAAGGCATAGGGAACCGGCCACAGGTTGACGGTGCATCCGGATGGACAGATGCGGTAATCGCCTCTTTAACACCTGATGGCACCCCTCTTGATCCATGGGGATATACCTATCTTCTGGCATACAATAAGGATGAAAAAGTAATGATAATATATTCTGCTGGCCCTGATGGAAAAATTCAAACAGATAAAGGAGAAACAGAGGTGCCGGCAGGTTCGGATGATTTGGTTTATTCCTTCAGATAATCAAAAGAAATGAAATATGAAGAGAAAAAAGGCAGTGGCACTTATCATTATTGTGGTTTTGATATTCCTTTTTTCAGCAATAATCCTTTCTGTTGTACTCACCTCAACAAGTGCATATAGAAGGTCTATATATTTCAGGGATAGAAATATCGCATTTAATCTCGCGCAGGCAGGTGTTGCTGATGCCCTGTACAAGCTTAATTATAGATATCATGACCCCAACCACTTTTATGGATTCAGGTCTGACGGAGAATGTTTGCTTTTATCTGATGCGCATAATGCAGACGTGTTTTCTTACAATATACAAGCAAGCCAGCTTGGAATTCCCCTTGCCTCTGCTGTGGATGAGGCAAACGTTCAATTGTTCATAAGCGATAAGACATACTATGATACCATTGTTTCAACAGGCCGATTTAGGGGAAGAACAGTAAAAATTTCTGTCAATATCAGAACATTAAGTGATGATACGACAAATCTTACAATTCCTCTTGCTGATAACACCGACTGGGATACAAAGGGCATTCCAGAAGCATTTAATAAACATGTGATTTGCGCAGACACCGTGACAATTGACACATCTGCGGTAATGGTTAAAGGAAATATTTCAACAAAATCAACAAAGCCCTCCCCCTGGCCACAAACCTGGACAGAGACAACCTGGGTACAAACCGGTATTTTACCTCCTGTGCCTGTTATTGATCCAATGCCATTTGAAGATTGTCCTTCTGAAACCAGTCTTACGGGCTGGATTCACTTTCAAGGCGATGGTGCAATAGGGAAATATAGAATTGATGGCGGTTCCTGGCAAAATCTACCTCCAGAGGTATCTTACAGCGCAGATACAACCACAGAAACATTCACTTTTACAGGTTATACCCCTGCAGGAAATAGAAAAATAATTGCAAAACATTATGAATCGTGTCCACGCGATGCCGGGGTATGCTTTGATGGAACAACCATAGCAGAAACCATTGTTAATTCTGTTCTTGCAGATGGAAGCATAACCCTTAAAGGAAATATTTCCCTGTCTTCTAACGCGCTTTTTGAGGCAGATGTTGATGATGATGGCATCGGAACCATCAGTATTGAGCCAAATACAATATTTACCGGATCTGACCTTATAATCTATGACTACCGACCACCAGGAACAA
>CAZSTE010000122.1:0-3726 GCA_964609735.1 uncultured bacterium | reverse complement strand
AAACATCTCATTATCAACAAAACCAGAGGAAATATATTATTCAGCAGTAAAATCCATTGTTTATGAAATAAAAAAAATTGTAGATGAAATAGAAAGTAATATTAGAATAAAAAAATTTTTCCTTGTGGGCGGAGGAACAAATATTGCTTTTTTGCCTGAACTCATAAAACAGGTTATAAAAACCGAGGTCATTGTTCCTAAAATAAAAGAATGCGCTGCCCGCGGCGCCTTTTTGCTGACAAAGGAATTGAAAAAATAGCCCAGGCGCAATATAAAATATGGAACCCATAAACCGACGTTAACATCAGCAATACAAAAACAGGAGGGTAAAAATGGATCAATGGCAGAAGATTGACATAAACAAAATCCCGGATATAAGGGTTGTTCCACCTGGACCCAGATCGAACAAATATCATAAAACAGCGGGTCAATATATGAAAGGATATTCAGGACAGGTAAAATTATTCCCTGTTGTTTTTGAGGAAGGTAACGGCCCATTTTTAAAGGATGTTGATGGAAACACCTATATTGATTTTTCTTCAGGAATATATGTTACCAATTGCGGACATAGCCATCCAAAAATTGTAGAATATGTAAAAAAATATCTTGATAAACTCTGGAATTGCCATGATTTTACAACCCCTGTAAAAACAGAAGCGCTCCAATTGCTTTCTGAGATACTTCCAGGCGATATCGAAGGGATACAATTTTATTCAGATGGAACCGTTGCTGTTGAAGCAGGTTTACGAGCAGCAAGGGCAATCACAGGAAAATTTGAATTCATTTCTTTCTGGGGTGATTTCCACGGAAAAACGCTCGGTTCTGTTTCTTTATCCGGAATGAGTCCCGATAAAGGAATAAGAAGCCCGGGGTTTTTTCTTGCCCCAAGACCCTATTGTTACAGATGCCCGTTCAAACTTACACATCCTTTGTGTAATTTGTATTGTGTTGATTTTGTTGAAAAAATTATCGATGAAGAAACAACCAACAGGGTCGCAGCGGTTGTTATGGAACCGATTCAGGGCTGGGCGGGAAGCATTTTCCCGCCAGATAAATTTATCATGGAATTGCAAAAACGGCTTGAAAAAAGAGGAATCCTTCTTTTTCTTGACGAGATTTTAACAGGAATGGGAAGAAGCGGTCAATGGTTTGCCTCTGAACATTATAATGTTGTACCTGATATAATAACAGTGGGTAAAGGGCTTGGCAATGGATTCCCGGTTACAATAATGGCCGTTAGGAATACATATAAAGAATATCTTGAAAAAATAAGTTCTTCTTCTTCTTTTGGCGGAAATCCTCTCGCCTGCGCGGCTATTGTGGCAACGATAAAGGTCATAAAGCAGGAAAACCTTCTTGAGAATTCAAGAAGGGTGGAAAATGTTATAATGCAGAAACTTTACAAGATGAAAGAAACCCATCCCATCGTTGGAGATGTAAGAGGCAAAGGATGTATTTTTGGCATTGAGCTGGTAAAAGACAAGCTCACAAAAGAACCATTTGAACAAGCAGGAAGGCTTGTTTATCAAAAAGCGTTTAGTAAAGGGCTTGCCTGGGTGCCGGCAGGCCATATTTTACGATTATCTCCGCCATTAATTATTAGTGAGGAAATCGCAATTAAAGGAACCAACATTATAGAAGAATCAATATATGAAACAGAAAAAGAATTGGGTTATCTATAATCCTATAATAGGTGATGAAAACATATAAAATCGGCATTATTGGATTTGGATTTATCGGAAAGATTCATGCCTATGGATATGAAAATTTTAAATATTATTATCCCCGGGCTCCGTTTAGATGCAAGATTGCCGGTGTTTGCACATCAAAAAAAGAAACCGCAGAAAAAGCAAAAAAAGACTATGGAATTGAATTTGCAACAACCGATTACAGAACGCTTATTGAAAATCCAGAGATTGATATCATTGATATTTCTTCTCCAAATATTTTTCACCTTTCACACATCTTATACGCGATGGAAAAGAATAAGCATATATATTGTGAAAAACCCCTTGTTTGTGATTATAACCAGGCGAAAGAGATTGAAAAAAAATTAAAAAATTTTAATAGGGTTCACCAGGTGGCTTTTCATAATAGATTTTTCCCGGCAGTCATAAAAACCAAACAACTTATAGAAACCGGAGATATTGGGCAACCGACCATTTTTAGAATTTCTTATTATCATTCAGGAAGCGTTGACCCTAAAAAACCGATTGGCTGGAAACAGGAAAAAGGAGCCGGGGTGTTGCTTGACCTTGGTTCTCATATTCTTGACCTATCATATTATTTTCTTGGCAGGTTCAAAAATGTTTCTGGCAAAAGCAAAATCCTATATCCTGAAAGACCAACAAAGGATGGGACAATGACAAAGGTAGAGGTTGAGGACCATATTATAATAACCGCTGAAATGCAAAATGGAGCAATCGGTACCATTGAAGCATCAAAAATAGCCACAGGAACACAGGATGAACTAAGATATGAAATTTATGGGCTAAAAGGAGCAATAAGATATAATTCAATGCAACCTAATTATCTTCATATTTATAATGTAAAAAATAAAGGATTTGAAAAACTGCCAACCCTTGGAAATTATCCTGAAAGTGATTTTCCTGGTCCGAAATTTACTACAGGATGGATAAGAGGACATATCCATTCAATTTACAATTTTATGCAATGCGTTTATGAAACCAAAAAAGCAGTTCCATCCTTTCACGATGGAATCTACAATCTTGAGGTAATTGAAAATATTTATAAATCCATTTCGCAATCAAAACAAAATTTATAGGAGATGAAATATGGCAACGGCGGATAAGTCGTGGTTTATTAATGATAGGTTTGGAATGTTTATCACCTGGGGTTTGTATTCGCTTCCAGCAAGACATGAATGGGTAAAGAATCATGAAAAAATTCCTGAGGAGAAATATGATATTTATTTCAGACATTTCAATCCTGACCTTTTTGATGCCGGCTTGTGGGCAAAAACCGCAAAACAGGCAGGAATGAAATATGCCGTGATAACAACAAAGCATCACGAGGGTTTCTGTCTATGGGATTCCCAATACACAGATTACAAAGCCACAAACACCCCAGCGAGGAAAGACCTGTTAAGGGAATTTGTCAATGCATTCAGGGCTCAGGGTTTAAAGATTGGTTTTTATTATTCCCTTCTTGACTGGCATCATCCGGACTTTACAATAGACAGATACCATCCACTAAAAAACCATCCTGATAGGGAAAAACTAAATAAATCCAGGGATATGAAAAGATATACTGAATATCTTCATAATCAGATAAGAGAGCTATTAACCAATTATGGAACAATTGATATTATGTGGTGCGATTTCAGTTATCCCTCACATTCTTCAGGACCTGAGGGATTTATGGGAAAAGGGAAACAACAATGGCAAAGTGAAACACTTGTAAAACTCATCAGGTCGCTGCAGCCGCATATCCTTCTTAATGATCGGCTGGACCTGCCGGATGAATGGGATTTTCTGACGCCAGAACAAATTGATGTGCCTGATGAGATAACGGTTGATGGAAAACCTGCTGTCTGGGAAGCGTGTCATACCTTTTCTGGTTCCTGGGGATATCATAGAGACCAGGTATTCTGGAAAACCACAGATATGGTGGTAAGAATGCTTATTGATATTGTAAGCAAAAACGGGAATCTCCTTTTAAATGTTGGTCCCACAGCAAGAGGAGAATTGGATTCCAGGGCAGTTG
>CAZSTE010000121.1:0-3774 GCA_964609735.1 uncultured bacterium | reverse complement strand
GCGGTTTTGTTATTTTTTCTCCATATGGAATTCTTGAAGCCAGACATGCCATCTGTGATTTATTCCATGTGGGAAGATGCATTTTTTTTGAAAGAATCCTTATATCGGTTTTTTTTAACCCTGCCTTTTGAAGCGGTGAAATGACCTTGTATATTGATTTTGCGCGATTGCCTGGTCTGTAATCATGTAAATCATCAGCATTTGACCCATCTGCCAGGACAGCGAAATTATTGTTTATTGCAACCTGTGTCATCTGGGAAAATAACTTTTTTTTGCAGTAAAAACAACGATTTTTAGAGTTTTCTGAAAATTGTTTGTCTGAGAGTTTTTTTGAAACAAGAAGAAAAACCTTTATACCAAGAGATTCTGCAAATGTTTTTGCAAATTCAATTTCTGATTTAGGATAAATCTCCGCTTTTTCAATAAAAGCAGCTACATTATCGCATCCAAGGCATTCCACAGCGGATTTTAGCAAAAATGTGCTATCAACGCCACCCGAATACGCAATAAGAATCTTTTCTGTTTTTTTTAGTATTGTGTCTAAATATTGTTTTTTCTCTTTTAAGGTTTTCATTCAACATTTACAACTTCCGTAATTTCAGGAACGCGGTCCTTGATGATTTTTTCAACCCTCATCTTCAAGGTTAATTCAGCAAAAGGACAGGCCGCGCAACTTCCTATAAGCTTTACCTTTGCCACGCCATCAACAACATCTATCAATTCACACCGCCTTCTGCCTGAAGAAAATCGCGTATTTCCTTTAACGCTTCTTCAATCCTTGTTTTTATTTCTTCGTTTGACGTCATAATGCCTCCTTTTTATTTTTGCGAATCTTGTTTTTTTCGATAATCCTCTATTGCTGCGCGAAGCCCCTGTTCTGCAAGAAGCGAACAATGTTTTTTAATTGGTGGCAATCCTTCAAGAACGTCTATAACATCCTGATTTGTAATCTTTTCCGCTTCTTCAATTGTCTTTCCTTTGGCAAGTTCTGTTATTACAGAGCTTGTCGCAATTGCGGCGCCGCAGCCAAATGTTTCAAATTTGATATCCTCTATTTTATTATCCTTAACCTTGATATATATCCACATGACATCCCCACAAACAGGATTGCCTACCTTGCCAATGCCATCTGGATTTTCAATCCTTCCCATGTTCCTGGGATTTTTAAAATGGTCAAGTAATTTTTCAGTATACATTTTCCACCCCTTTATCCATATCTAAACATTGCATCAACAGCATTTCGCGCCTTTCCCATAATGTCATGCGGCAAAACAATTTCGTTTGTTTCATTATTTAAGCAATCCCGCAGAAGTTCAGGCGCGGTTTTTTTCATGTCAAAACAGATTTTGCAAGCGCCAAGAGAAAAAAATTCCTTGTCTGGGTTTTCTTTTTTTAGCCTATATAACAAACCTTCTTCTGTGCCAATGATAAATGTTTTTGCTCTGGATATACGAGCCCTTTTTAACATACCAGAGGTTGAAAGAATAAAATCGGCGTTATCCTGAATTTCAGGATTGCATTCTGGATGAACAAGAATCTCTGCGTCAGGGTATGTCTGTTTTATTTTTGTAAGCTCTTCAATTGTAAACATGTTGTGAACCGGACAGTAGCCATTCCATAAAATCAATTTTTTGCCCGGGTTTGTTTTTTCCACAAAATAGCCGAGATTTTTATCAGGCAAGAAGATTATTGTTTCAGTCGGTACATTTTTTACTATCGTTCCCGCATTTGCCGATGTACAGCAAACATCCGACACAGCCTTTACCTGCGCTGATGTATTGACATAAGAAACAACATAAGCGCCAGGATTTTTCTTTTTCATCTCAACGATAGCCTCCACATTTGCCATATTGGCAAGTTCACAACCTGCATTAAAAGCAGGAAGCAACACCTTTTTGTTGGGATTTAAAATTTTTACTGTCTCTGCCATAAACCGCACCCCGCAGACCACAATAATTTGTGAATCAATTCCTGTTGCTTTTTGCGCAAGTTCAAGCGAATCCCCTGTAAAATCTGCAATATCCTGTATGGCTGAATTCTGATAATTATGGGCGAGAATGAGCGCATTTTTTTGTCTTTTTATTTCTATGATTTCTTTTATTAGATTGTTCAAGGATGTATCCTGTACTATTTTTTGTTCCAGAATGGAGACATTTTCCTTAATGTTTCCACTATTTTTGGCAGGACCTCAGTGGTTTTTTCAATATCTGCCATTGTGTTTGTTTTGCCTAAACTAAACCGTAGGGAACCATGAGCAACCTCTGGGGCAATTCCAAGAGCCAGAAGCACATGGGATGGTTCCAGAGAACCCGATGTGCAGGCAGAACCCGATGAGGCGCATATGCCTTCAAAATCAAGATGCAACAGCATGCCTTCCCCTTCAACATATTTCACACAGATATTTGAGGTATTATAAAGCCGGTTTTCAGGATGGCCATTTATCTGTATCTCGGGGATTTTTTCAAGCAGCCGATTTTCAAGTTCATTCCGAAGGACTTTTTCTTTGGATGCATTTTCAGCCATGCAATGTTCAGCAATTTCACATGCCTTTGCCATGCCAATGATTGCAGGAACATTTTCTGTTCCCGGCCTTAATCCTTTTTCCTGATGTCCGCCATAGGTAATGGGTATAAAGCGGGTGGACCTTCTTGCATATAAAACGCCAATGCCCTTTGGTCCGTAAAATTTATGTGCGGAGATAGAAAAAAGGTCAACATTCAACCTTTTCATTGACAAGGGTATTTTCCCTGCAGCCTGCACCCCATCACAGTGAAATGTGATTTTATGTTCTTTTGCGATTTTTCCTATTGCCTCAATGTCCTGTATTGTGCCTATTTCATTGTTTGCAGCCATTATTGAAATAAGGACTGTTTTTTCTGTTATTGCCTTTTTGACATCATCCGGGTTAACCGTTCCATATCTATCAACAGGAAGATATGTTACGGCAAATCCAAATTGTTTTTCAAGGAATTTGCAGGTATTCAACACAGCATGATGTTCTATGGAGGAGGTTATTATGTGATTGCCTTTATTTTTCATCGCAAGCGCAGTCCCAATAACAGCGATATTATTGCTTTCTGTGCCGCCTGATGTAAAAATAATCTCTTCGGCTGAGGCATCAAGAAAATCCGCAAGCTTTTTCCGCGCGTCCTCAATTGCTTTTTTTACCTCTTGCGACGGGCTGTAAATCGAGGATGGATTAAAAAACATATCTGTATGCCATTTTTTCATTTCTTCAACAACCTCTGGCGCGCAAGGGGTTGTTGCATTATGATCGAGATAAATCATTTATCTGTCCTTTTTATAAGAATGGTTGTTCAAAACCTTATTTTTATTGCTTTTACCATACAGCCCTTAACACAAATCATGCAGGTAATACATTTTTCATAATCAAAGATTACCTTTTTTGAAGATTTATCATAATAGAATGCGCCGGTTGGGCATAGTCCAACACATGCACCGCAATGTGTGCAGATTTTTTCGTCCCTGAGAATATCCTGTTTTAATTTTTGCACAGAAACATTCTGGTTTTTCAGTTCTTTCAAGGCCTGCTTCACAATATGTTCTTCTCCGGAGAATACGACAATCATCAGTCCTTCTTTCTGGGGTAGAATCTGGGCCTGCAGGATATTAAATTCAATATTATATCTTCGCACAAGATTTGAAATTGCCGGCTTATCAACGAGATCCTTTGGAAATTTTAAAACAACCCTTTCACTTATTTTCATTGATATTGCTCCCTTATTTCAAGATTTTTAAGATGTATGCCGGATT
>CAZSTE010000120.1:0-3789 GCA_964609735.1 uncultured bacterium | reverse complement strand
CTGAGTTTGACAATGACAGGAAATATGTAATAGAGCAGGCACTTAAAGAAGATATTGGATTTATTCTTAATCCAGGCATTGATCTTGAATCAAGCAAAAGGGCAATCCAGATTGCTAAAAATTTTAAAATTGTTTATGCGGCTTGTGGCATTCATCCACACAATGCCCGCAGTGTTAATAATGACGCTTTTAATGGATGTATGGATCTTTTAAGCGAAGATAAGGTTATTGCTATTGGAGAAACCGGCCTTGATTTTTTTTATCAAAATTCAGATATTAAGCAACAGATTATCTTATTTAGAAAACATATTAATTTCGCGAGAGAAAACAATATTCCTTTGATTGTGCATCAAAGAAATGCAGAAGAGGCGGTAATAGAAATTTTCAATGAAATAAAATTTCCATCAAAGGTTGTTTTCCATTGTTTTGTCAGTAATAAAATATTTCTTGATTGGATTATTAAAAACAATTTTTATATTTCGTTTACAGGTATACTAACCTTTAAAAGCGCACTTTCTTTAAAGAAACTTATAGAAAATGTTCCAATTGAAAGGGTTTTTTTTGAAACAGATTCTCCCTATCTTGCGCCCCATCCTGTAAGGGGTAAGAGAAATGAACCTTGTTTTGTGCGATTTATTGTTGAGGAATTCGCCAGACTAAAAAGGATGTCTGTTTCAGAGGTGTCGGAAATTACAACAAATAATGCATTACAATTTTTTGGCATTTTATAAAAAATTTTTCTCCTTTTTTTGATAAAGGAACGATTAAGGCGAAGTTTCCTTTTTTCCCCTACTTTTTCTATGTTTCCTCCTTTTCCAAAGGAGGATATGGATGGATTTTAATAAAAAATGAATACAATCAGAATTTTCACATTTGGGTGCAAGGTTAATCAGTATGATTCCCAGATTTTTCGGGAATTTTTCTTAAAAAAAGGGTATCAAATTACCGATTCGCAGCAATATGATATTGCTTTTATCAATACCTGTTGCGTTACCATAAAGGCGCAGAATGAATGCAAAAAAACAATAAAAAAATTATTAAGCAAAGGGAAAAAGGTATGGGTTTCCGGGTGCATGGTTGAAAAAGAAAATATATCCAACATCTTTCCTGAATGCATTCTTATGCCCCGCCAGGTATTATTTGAGCAGGCATTGGGAGGCGGTATAAAAACCATTAGCAGTTTTTGCGGACATAGCCGGGCTTTTATAAAGGTTGTGGATGGATGTGAAAACCATTGTTCATATTGTATTGTGCCATTTGTAAGAGGGAAAATAAGAAGCAGGCGGATTGCAGATATTAGAGAAGAAATTATCGGCCTTATAAATAAATTTTTTTGCGAATTTGTTATAACAGGAATTGATCTTGGCGCTTATGGCAAAGATATAGGTGTTTCTTTAAAAGACCTGATTAAAGAAATTTCACCCATTCAGGGATTGAAACGGTTGCGTTTAAGTTCAATAGAACTATTTCATATTAGCGATGGACTTCTTGATGTTTTGCGATCATGCGAGAATTTTTGTCCTTCCTTTCATATACCTATTCAAAGCGGTTCTTCCGCTATACTGAAAATGATGGGACGTTCCTATACAAAAGAGAATTTCACAGATTGCATCAAGCATATTCGCTCAATATGGAACAACGCCACCATTACAACAGATATAATGATAGGATTTCCCGGAGAAACAGATATGGATTTTTCAGATACACTTTCGGTAATTGAGGAGTGCGAATTTTTGAAGGTGCACCTTTTCCCTTTTAGCCTTCATAAGCAGACATCCGCTGCAAAACGTGCATTCCAGATTTCTGAAAAAGAAAAGAACTTACGAATGCGACAGGCATTTGTTAAGGCAACGGATGTTGCCATTTCTGTAAAAAAAGGTTTTATCGGTAAAAGACTTCCTGTGTTTGTAGAAAAAAAGATGAATGGATTATGGTTTGGTTATTCCAATAACTATATACCGTTTTTAATTGATACAGAAAGTAATTTAAAGGGTAAAATTGTAAATGTTGTTGGCGAAGAATTGGTGTTTATTGGGGAACAAACCTATTTATTAAGCAAAGAGTTTTCTATTTTGCCATAATCAGATTTAACGCTTCTGACCGCGTACGTATGTCCCGTAAAAAAATTCCCCGCATCGCAGAGGTTACAACGCGTGTTCCCGGTTTTTTTACACCACGCATAATCATACACATATGTTCAGCCTCAATAACAACCATTGCACCCCTGGGTTGCAAAACCTTCATGATGGTGTCAGCAATCTGGTTTGTTAGCCGTTCCTGTACCTGTGGCCTTTTTGCATAAGCATCAACCAGTCGGGCAAGTTTGCTTATTCCCACAATTCTTTTTCCATCAGGCAGATACGCAATATGGGCATATCCAAAAAATGGCAGCAGGTGGTGTTCACACATTGAATAAAGATGTATTTTTTTTAATAAAACAAGTTCATTGTATTGTTCATGAAAGACCTTTCCGAGTATTTCTTCGGGATTGGTATAAATGCCAGAAAAAATCTCTCTATACATTCTTGCAACACGTTTTGGCGTATCACGAAGGCCTTTTCTTGTTGGGTTTTCTCCCATTGCTTCAAGGATGTTTTTTATAGCTTTTTCAATTTCTGCAGTATTACACAGCGTTTTTTTCATTGGTATCTCCAAGGATTTCCTTTATTTGGTTTGAGGATAAGGTTTCATGCTCAAGCAAGCTATGGGCAAGCAGGTCGAGCTTATCGCGGTTTTCAAGTAAAATATTTTGCGCTTTTTCAGATGCCTGTTCAAGGATTCGTTTAATTTCATTATCTATCTCGCGATTGGTTTGTTCACTTATAGATCTTTGTTGAACAAGGTCTCTTCCAAGAAAAACTGCTTCATGTTCACGAAAGCTCACAGGCCCAAGTTTTTCGCTCATTCCCCATTCGCATACCATTTTTCTTGCTATTTCTGTTGCCACTTTTAGGTCGTTTTCACTGCCAGTAAACATTTTTCCAAACACAATTTTTTCTGTAATTCTTCCGGCAAGAAGTGCCGCTAGGGTATTATAGAAATATGTATCACTTTCAATAAATTTGTCCTTTTCGGGCAATGTGTGTGTAATGCCAAGGGCCCTTCCATGTGGAATAATTGTTACCTTATGAACTGGATGAAGTTCCGGCAAAAGTTCCTGAACAATGGTGTGGCCCGCTTCATGGTAGGCAATTATTCTTTTTTCTTCTTCGCTTATTACCAGGCTTTTTCTTTCAACGCCCATCAGTATCTTATCTTTTGCCGCTTCAAAATCTTCCATATCAATCTGATTTTTCCCTTTTCTTGCGGCAAGAAGCGCAGCTTCGTTTGCTATATTTGCAAGATCTGCCCCAGAAAGTCCTGGTGTGCCACGAGCAATAACAGAAAGATTGACCAATGGAGAAAGTGGTTTATTCCTTGTATGAACCCTTAGTATTGCTTCTCTTTCTTTTATATCGGGTAGGCTTACAACAACTGTACGGTCAAATCTGCCAGGTCTTGTCAGGGCAGGATCCAATACATCCGGCCTGTCTGTTGCTGCCATTACAATTATTCCTTGGTCAGTGGCAAATCCATCCATCTCTACGAGAAGCTGATTTAACGTTTGTTCCCTTTCGTCATGGCCTCCACCAAGTCCTGCAAATCGCTGTCTGCCAACAGCATCAATTTCATCAATAAAGATAATTGAAGGTGCAACCCGTTTTGCTTGTCTAAATAGGTCTCTTACCCGAGCAGCTCCCACACCAACAAACATTTCAACAAAATCAGAGCCACTCATTCCAAGAAATG
>CAZSTE010000119.1:0-3836 GCA_964609735.1 uncultured bacterium | reverse complement strand
ACAATAACCCGGCAATAATATTTTAAACCGGATGTTGTAAATTTTAATCTCTTCCGCGATGATTTCAAGTAAAAAACGAATCCAGGCCGGTCCATTTTATAAATTATTGCATCAATATAAGAAAAAGAGGTTTTTGAAATGTTTTTACAAAAACAGATTCAATTACTAAAAACCTTAAAGATATGGAACGAATCTGCAAGGAAAATCAAGGATAATTCTACTATTTATTTATGCGGAGCCAATCCAGGATTTCTTTCTTTTCTTGTTTCCTGTTATTATCTCACAGAAACAGATAAAACATTTCTCATTATCTGTAGCGATCCCGCAAATTCAGAGGATTTTTATGCAAATATAAAAACATTTTTGCCTGATGCGGTTAAAATTCTGCCTGCAAAAGATACACATCTTCCATTAAACCATCCCATTAGAAACAGTGATATTGAAAGGGTCAAAAGCCTTGTTGGCATCGTAAAAGAAAAACAGTGTATTATGGTCGGATCAATTCAGGCTTTATCAATAGCCCTTCCTGATAAAAAAGATTTTGTTTCTCACATTCTTGAACCAAAAACGGGATTATCTTTAAAAAGAGACAAACTTATTGCGCGACTAATTGCCGACGGTTATGAGGAGACAGATGTTGTTGAAAATCCTGGTGAATTTGCAAGAAGGGGTGGCATTATTGATTTTTTCCCCTATGATACAGAACCGGTGCGAATAGAGTTTACAGAAGATAGAATCAGTTCAATAAGACAATTTGACCCGACCACCCAAAAATCAACACGAAGAATTGACTCTTGCGTGGTTTATTCATTAAATGAAAGCCTTATAGGTTCAAAACACAACTGTACCATTTTTGACTATCTCAACAACAATATAAAAATTTTTGTATATGCGAAAGACCGTTTTGAACAGGAATATAACCAATTATTGCGCACATCCCATCAGGCGGTAAAAAATACTATTATTGATTGGCAGATACTGAAAAAATCCATAGAAAAAGCAATTCATCTTGAAACCAATATTCCATCCGCGGGTGAACCGAAAGAAACCTTTGTGTTTCCTGTGGATATTCCAAACAGATTCGGTTTTAATGAAGAAAAATTTTTCTGGAATAATCTTCAAAATGAACAAATTTTTATTGTTGAAGAAAATAAAACCCACCAGGACAATCTTAAAAAAATTCTTGCGAACCATAATGTTAAGATAGAGGATATACATTTTATTGATGGATATCTTTCACACAGTTTTTCATTCCCCGCGATAAATCTTACGTTTCTTAATACGGCAACATTGTTTAATCTAAAACCAACCAGACCTTTACATCGTTTTATGGAAGCCAGCCCGATAAGCCAGAGAGAAGAACTTCGCAAGGGTGAGTATGTCGTACATTATCAGCATGGAATAGCAAAATTTGAGGGTTTTGAAAAAATAGGTCCGGATAATGAAGAGTTTATAAAACTTGGGTTTGCAGGAGGAGAAAAGCTATATCTACCTTTAAGCGATATTGATTTTATCCATAGATATATTGGAACAAGAGAAAATCCTCCTTTGAATAGGCTTGGTGGAAAGACATGGATAAGAATAAGGGATGGTGTAAAAACAGGAATCCATCATATTGCTGAATATCTTTATAAACTTTATCTTGAAAGAAAACAAACACCAGGTTTTATCTATCCTGATGATGATGAATTTCAAAAATTGATTGAGGAATCATTTCCATATAATGAAACAGATGATCAAATTCGCGCGATGGGGGAAATAAAAAAAGACCTTCAAAGCCCAAAGATTATGGACCGGCTTCTATGCGGGGATTCCGGTTATGGAAAAACAGAACTTGCGATAAGGGCCGCAGTCAAGGTTGTTTCAGGGGGAAAACAGGTTGCGCTACTCTGCCCTACCACGGTTCTTGCCCAACAGCATCTAAGAACATTTAGGGAAAGAACGCGGATACTTCCTATCTGTGTTGAAATGCTTTCACGATTGCAACCAATAAAAAAACAAAAGGAGATCTTGCAAAACCTTTCAAAACAACAAATTGACATTGTCATTGGCACACACAGAATTTTGCAAAATGATGTCATCTTTAAAAATCTTGGCTTGATAATAATTGACGAAGAACAACAATTCGGTGTTTTACATAAAGAAAAACTCAAAACAAATTTCAGGGATGTTGAGGTCCTTACATTAACCGCAACACCCATTCCAAGAACATTATATTTTTCCCTGGCCGGTTTGCGAGATATAAGCCTACTTGAAAGTCCTCCCGCAGGACGGCTTTCTGTAGCAACATACATCGGCCGCTACAATGAAGCCCTTGTAAAGATGGCAATTATTAACGAACTAAAAAGGCAGGGTCAGGTTTTTTACCTTCACAATAGAATTTATGATATAGAAGGTGTAAAAAGCAATCTTCAGAAGATGTTTCCGCATACAACAATCGCAGTTGCCCACGGCAGAATGAAAGAATCCCAGATTGCCTCGGTAATGAATGATTTTGCTGATGGCAAAATCCAGATTCTTGTGGCCACAAGCATTGTTGAAAATGGACTTGATGTGCCAAATGCAAACACGCTTATTGTCAATAATGCCCATCTCTTTGGACTTGCTGACCTATATCAGCTAAGGGGCAGGGTGGGCAGATATAAGGTAAGGGCTTACGCATATTTCCTTATTCCTGCGCATCTATCGGTTTCCAATTCTTCCAAGGAAAGATTAAAAGCGCTTAATGAGCTTGTAAAACCCGGCAGTGGCATGAAAATTGCTATGAAAGATTTACAGATTCGCGGTGCAGGGGATATACTGGGTAAAAAACAAAGCGGGTATATCAATCAGGTGGGATTCCAGTTATATTGCCGATTCTGGAATGAAATAAGCTCAAAATATAAGGGGCAGAAGGCATCTGAATTATCAACAAAACCATTGATGCGAGGATTTATTGACCCTGAATGGATACCCAGTCCCTCATTACGATTTGAAATCTATAAAAAAATTGCTGAGATACACACAAAAAATGACGCTGAAACAATGATGGTTGAAATAAAGGACAGATTTGGAAATATTCCGGAAAAGGTAAAAACATTGATATTCAACCAGATAGAGAATCAATAACCTATTTGATTTTAAGCATCGAGATTGAGTGGGCAGGAAAATCCCACTGAAATGTTCCTGTTTTTATTTTTTCTTCATAGCTTTCCATTGTCACAGATTCTTTTCCAAAATCATTTATTGCATCAATATCTGGACCGTTCACCACCGAAACAAACACCCTATTTTTATGTTCATAACCCCTTGGTTCAATGGAGGCACTGATGGATTTTTCAGGATGACGATTGACAGCAATAATACAGAGATTTTTCTCTTTAGAATCATATGTCGCGGACACATCCAGATAAGGAATATTGTGTATATCAGGCACATTGTCTTCGTCCAGTTGAAAATTATCCCTGGCAACATCAAACACCGGCCATGGGAAATAACGATAATCCTTGCAAGAAAAACCTTCACTCCACACCTCCGGAGCAAGCACAATATCTCCGGTTTCTTTTGAAAAAAGGACAAATGGATAATAGAGGGTTTGTTTAACCAAGGCATTTCTTTTTGTCCTCATTAAACCAAGACAATTAACAAGCATTGCTTGATGGGTAAAATCAAGGGTTCTGCAAAATCTCAGCATTAAATTCATTGAGCTTGCGAATACAAGAGCATCCTTCAGATTATAAACCTCGGCAAGGGCGTCCTTATGTCCCTTTCTATACCATATCCCCCATTCTGAAATAACAAGGCCAATTCTACGATTTGAATGTTTCTGCTCTGAAATTTTGATAATATCATGCTCC
>CAZSTE010000118.1:0-3865 GCA_964609735.1 uncultured bacterium | reverse complement strand
GTTTTAGGCGCTGTAAAAACAGAGTTTGGAAAATTTGAGGATATTTTGAAAAACGCCCAGCAAAAAATCGTAAAGGCAAGTGAGGATATTGACCATCTGGTAGGAACACGCACAAGAAAAATACGGTCCAAATTAAGAGAGGTTCAGGAATTGCCTGAAACAGAAACAAAACGCATTCTAAATACCGTCTCTGATGATGAAATAGAAGAAGGGTAGGGTTAGTAAAATTTGCAATCTCATTTAACCCCATCTATATGACTTGCTTATCTTTGAATTTTTAAGGTGAAAAGAGGTATTTTTTGAGTAAAATCTACAATTAAAACATATTTTTATTTTTAATTGATATAATATTGACATTGATATAATATATAAAAATATCAATTTTGAAATAATACTAACATGTAGGAGGCACAATGAAAAGATTAAAAGTTGGAATTATAGGCGCAGGCGGGATTTCTTATTCCCATATAGAGGCATTTAAAAAAATACCAGAAATAGATGTTGTTGCAATAGCCGACCCTAATGAAACCAAACTTTCGTTTGTTTCTGAAAAATTCAGCATCTTAAAAAGATTTGCAAACTGGGAAAATATTCTGGATGAGCAACTTGATATTATCAGTATTTGTTCCCCTAACGCCTTTCATGCTCAACAAGCCATTGCAGCGCTTAAATCAGGCAAGCATGTATTATGTGAAAAACCTTTAGCAATTAATATTGAAGAGGCGCAAGCAGTCATTGAAACAGCGCAACAAACAAATAATAAATTTATGGTGGCTTTCTGCAATAGATTTGCTCCATATTGTCAATTTATTAAAAAAATGGTTGAAACCAATCAAATGGGAGAAATCTATTTTGCAAAGGCGTCATGTTTAAGACGAAGAGGCGTTCCAGGACCTGGAACATGGTTTACCACAAAAAAACTCGCAGGCGGTGGACCGCTTATAGATATTGGGGTTCATATTCTTGACCTTGTTATTTATCTTATGGGATGCCCTGAACCTCAATTGGTTGTTGGCGTCACTTATAATAAATTTAAAAATCAGGTGGTTGATGGAGGTTGGCCGCCGATATGGAGTAGAATAGGCGACAAACCAACCGGCACATTTGATGTTGAAGACCTCGCAGCAGGATTTATTAAATTTAAAAACAATAGCACCCTTTTTCTTGAAGCAAGTTGGGCAGGCAATTCTGAAACTGGATTAAAAATTGCGCTCTGGGGAACAAAATATGGTGCTCAATACTGGACAGAAGCACAACCGCCGTTTAAAATCTACGGCGATTTAAACGGCCTCAGTACAGATACAACCGCCACCTTTCCTGTTGTTGATGTTTATCAGGCTGAAATTGAGCATTTTGTAAATTGCGTCAGGAACAATACCCAGCCCATAACCACTCCAAAAGAAATTTTAACCGTTGTAAAAATTATTGAAAATATTTATAAATCTGCTGAAACAGGCAGGGTTGTGGAAATGGTGTGAAAAAATCTGAAGTAGTTTTAATTTTTACCGGCGATGGCAAAGGGAAAACGACCGCTGCAATAGGTAATGCTGTTAGAATGTTGGGGTGGAAAAAAAGGGTTGTATATTGCACATTTTTTAAAAATCCTATTTCCGGGGAAATAGCAATATTCAGAAAAATGAAACACTGTAATCTTTTCATGTTTTGTTGCACTCATCCGGCATTTTTACAAAAACCAATAAACAAAAAGGAATTTAAGGAATTTTTTGAAACTGAATGGACCAGATTTTTGAAAAAAATTACAAAAATTAAGCATTGTGACCTATTGGTGATGGACGAAATACTTATAGCAATCAGGGATAACCTTCTTGAAGAAAAAAAACTTGTTTCCTTTATTAAAAAAATACAAAAACAAATACCTGCTATAAACATAATTCTTACCGGTAGAGGTATGACAAAAGCCATATCTAACATCGCCAATGTTATTACTGAAATGAAATGTATAAAGCATCCTTATCCTGCCATTAAACCAACAAAAGGACTTGAATATTAAATGAAACAAATTGAAAATAGACAGAACATCTTTTTGTTTAAATTCAAAGGAGGAAAACATTATGGCCAACGCTTTTATAGAATTGATAAAAAAAAGAAGGAGTATAAGGTCCTTTCAGAAAAAAGACGTTCCAGACCAGATAATAAAACAGATTATTGATTGCGCCCGTCTTGCGCCAACTGCACGAAATCTTCAACCATGGAAATTTGTGGTAATAAAAAGGAAAGAAACCCTTAATAAAATAGCAGATACAACCGATTATGGAAAATTTTTAAAAACTGCCGCATTTTGTGTACTGGTTTTATGCGAAGATACAAAGTATTATCTTGAAGATGGTTGCGCCGCAACTGAAAATATCCTGCTTTCTGCGTGCGCTTTTGAACTTGGATGTTGCTGGATTGCGGGGGATAAAAAACCTTATGCAGAAACAATCTGCAAATTTATTGATGCACCCAAAGGATGGAAACTGGTTTCTATTATTGCTTGCGGTTATCCGGCGGAAAATCCCAGCCCGGTCAAAAAATCTCTTGAAGAGGTTATAAAATGGGAACAGTGGTAAAATTGACGGATCTGTTTTTTCTCATTACAATAACACACAATCACAAATCTCAAAATATATCCGGAATATTCTAGGAGGCACCATGTTAAAAACAAATGCATGGAATTTATTGAAAGAAAATGAAAAGGAACAGATTTTTTTATTTGCTGAAGAATATAAAAATTTTATATCAGAAAACAAAACAGAACGGAGGGTTCTAAACAATTCTGTGGAAATTGCAAAAAAATCGGGTTTTATGGACATATCAACAATGAATAAGGTTTCTCCAGGAAATAAAATATTTAAAATAAACAAAAATAAGCAGGTAATATTTGGAAAAATTGGACAAACGCCTCTGGAAAAAGATGCAAGATTTATTGTTGCACATATTGACACCCCACGATTGGATTTAAAACCAAGTCCTATCTATGAAGATGAAGAAATAGCATTTTTAAAAACCCACTACTACGGCGGGATTAAAAAATATCAGTGGCTAACCATTCCCCTTGCTCTTTATGGCACTACTGTTTTGAAAACAGGCGAAATAAAAACAGTGGAAATCGGTGATAAACCAGACGACCCTGTTTTTACAATAACAGACCTTCTTCCCCATCTTTCCAAGGATCTGGGTAAAAAAACCATTGAAGAGGGTTTCCCAGGGGAAAATCTTAATATTATTAGTGCCACAATTCCAATAAAAGATGATAAGGAACCTGTAAAAAAGCATCTCTTTTCCATATTGAAGAATAATTATGGTATTGAAGAAGAAGACCTTATAAGTAGTGAATTTGAGATAGTCCCCGCAGGTCGGGCAAGGGACCTTGGCATGGATAGAAGTCTGATTCTTGGATACGGCCAGGATGATCGGGTATGTGCATATACCTGTTTAAGGGCCCTTATTGATAGTACGGATATGGAAAAAAATTTATTTTGCATTTTTGTTGACCAGGAAGAAATCGGCAGTTATGGAAGCACCTCTGCACAATCAGCATTTTTTCAGTATTTTGTTGAAGAACTTCTTGAAAAAATGCAAAGCAAAAAATCTGTCAGGGATGTTTATGAAAATTCTAGGGCAATTTCAGCCGATGTATCTTCGTTGCTGGATCCGGGTTATAAAGAAGCATACGATCCAAGAAATGCGGCAAAAATAGGTCATGGTGTATGTGTTGAACGAACAACCGGTGGACGCGGAAAGGCGGGTAGCATTGAACCAACCGCTGAATATATTGCGTGGATCAGGAAAATTTTTGATGAAAACAATGTTTTCTGGCAGCCCGGCGAACTGGGCAAAATAGAGCAGGGGGGTGGTGGAACAG
>CAZSTE010000117.1:0-3882 GCA_964609735.1 uncultured bacterium | reverse complement strand
TGCCCAGAACAACAAGGGGGAAATCTAAGTTTTTAACGCAGCTGGATTTCCAACAAGATGCTGCACATTAATTGGTAATTTATTAAAAACCTCAACATCTCTTCCACATTTACCGAGGGTGTTTTCAATAACAAGATAATCAAAGCCGGGTATAATGACATCATCCCACCTATCTCCTATTCCTCGCAGGGCGACATCAAGCATTGTGACAATTTGATTGCCGAGGGGTTGTTTTGATTCAAGCGTTATGGCGCCAAAAAATTCCTGGCATTCTGTATAGCCGGCATTATGCGTTCCTGTGTAGGGTTTAAGTTTTTCAAGGTCAATTTTTTTGCCGATTCTCTTTGAAACCTCTTCTGACTTTGAAGCGAAATAATCAACAAGCGCTTTTTCTTGAAGATATGCAGGAAGATTTTTTTCAGCGACCTCGCAATATTTTTCAAAACCAACATTATACGCTCCTTCAACAAGGTTAAACCAATATTTTTGTTCTTCTGTAACCTCTGAAGGATTTTCAACCGCTATCACAGAGCGTCTCACACAGGAATTAAGTCCATCTCTTTTTGGAGCAACCCCCAGATGTACATAATCGCCCTTTTGTATCTGGCGATTCAATGCCTTTCCGATAAGGGTGCGGTTTGCCTGATTTGCCCCAACGATTATATCCCATCCGAATTCTTCAGAACCAAGCTGCCTTCCGATATAATAACCCCAGGCCGCAACCTCAGTTTCAAGCATGCCTGGTTTCAAAACCGCAAGCATCCCTCTCATCATTGCGTCGGCAATACAACAGGCATCGCGAATCAGTCGCATTTCATTATCTGATTTTTCATATTTTATTCTATAATATATTTCCTGGGCATCAATAATATTTTCACTTCCATATATATCTTCAAGGTATTTCACAAATCTATACGGAATTATTTCTTTTGGTGTGAGAAGCCCTATTTTGTTTACCTTTTTACCCGCGGCCTCTTCAATGACATTTTCAAGCTTTTCAGCGTTAATAGGATATTCCTCATCCGCAAGCTTAAGCATCTCAACCTTATGGACCTTTGCTGATGCTCGTTTTGCCAGCTGTTCTGACACATAGCCGCCTTCAAGGCCGGCAATGATATGGAATCCGGTTTTGCCAATAACCCCAGCAACCTGTTCAATGGTAATATTGGTATTGCCTCCAAGATAGGGAACATCTCCGTTATAGTGCTGGTCCGAAAAAACAATCCCGGCATCCAAACCCATATTGGCAATGCCATTATATGCTTTCTTTTGCCTTTCAATAAATTCACTCGTTGGTATAGAAAATGTTTTATCAATAGGTTTGGTGGTTTCAAGAACCGTCAAAATTTTTTCAAACTCCTGTTTTATCTGGTTAATTCTATCAATTGCCATGTCTGCTCCCTGTTAAGAAAACAGCTGCTGCCATTATGTTCACTACTGTATTTTCTCGATGAAATCCCAATAATTTCTATAATCAAGAAATGGCCTTGGGTTTATGTCAAGATACCCTTCAATGCAAAATTTATCGCTATTTCTATGCTTTCTTGTATCCACAAGAGAGGCGATAACCTGTTCCTGCGATTTAAATTTTCTTATTGATTCAAATATTTTTTCTTCAACATCTTTCGTCGCCTTAATAGCACGGTTGGCTCTTATGCCAGAGTGTATTTCATCTCTTAATATCATATCTTCTGGTGAAAAATCAGCCCATACCGAATACTCAAGAAATGTTTTTATTTTTGAAGGGGCACCCCAATCAGCAAGGATATCATCGCCCACCTGGGGCCCATCAAATCTTCCCATCCAGGAAACAGCCAGATGGTCAATATGCTCTCTATACTGATTTGGAATAAGAAGCCTTGTTGCGCCGATTTTTCTCAATAGAGGAATGATTTTGCTGAAGGTTCCTTCTATCCCGCTTGAAAGTTTCCATCCAATATATGAAAGCGCGCTAAAATCAGGTATCTCAAACCTTATAATATCGTGCTCCTCAAGTCCCAGCGTTTTATATGCCTGTATTGTTTCCTGTTTTCTTATTTCCACAATGGTGTTTTTCTGGTCTGGGTTGCTATAACCTGCGCGACCATCGCAGGCTATGATTACCACAACCCTGCCTTCGTTGGCCCGCGTGGCAACAAGCACATACCCAGCGCCTAATATGGCATCGTCATCGTGTGGAGAAAACACCACAACTGTTTCTTTTTTGTGTTCCCAGCCAGGAAATATCAAGGCAATATCATTGCTCTTAATTTTTCTTTTAAGGTCATAATATTGAAAGGTCATCATGCCTCCGTTTATTATATCAAAATATTTTTTACAATGATAAGATATCCCGTTGGATATGTCAACCTACAGCCCTTGTTATCCCAGCGGCATATTGATTTTTAATGCAGAGAATTTATGAAGATAAAACGAGCGCCCGGTTTATTGCAATATACCGGGCGCTCAATTCGTACTATCTTTTTTTCTTTTTGACCACTTTTTTCTTCGTTGTCTTTTTTTTGGCTGCTTTTTTTGCACATGCCATTTAAATCACCTCCTTAAAAAAGTGAAAATAAAAATAATTTTCCATGGAACTTGAGCAGGGTAAAAAGGTATGAAAAATTCTTTGAGGATGCAACAGGTTTATTGTTGCAAAAGCGAACAGAAAAAATTTTGGTCTATTTATTTTGTTATTTTTTTCCAATCCCTGTCCTGTAAAAACAAAAATTGGGTGACGAATTTTTTTGATTGTAATAATAAGGACAGAAAATGGAAAGGCAAGAAAAATTGTAAACAGGGTCTTTGTGCGGGACTTTAGATATTCCAAATTTTTTTATATTTTTTTGTTCCTCCATTTATTAAAAATATAACACAATTTTTTTATAATGCAAGTGGAATTAAAAAATTTTTTTATCAACAAAAATTCTATGCCACATTTCAAGTGTCGCAAGAATCCATATTCTAGTTGTGTGATCATACTGTCCGGATGTATGTTCATCAATTATTCTATGGATTTCCTGAGGTTTAAAATATCCTCGCGACACAGACGCATTATCAAGAAGCAGGTCATTTATAAATTGGTTAAGCCGGGTTTTAAACCATCTTCCAACAGGAATTCCAAACCCCATTTTTTTCCTTGAAACAATTTTCTCTGGCAGAAAATTTTTCAGTTTTCTTTTCAGGATATATTTTGAAACCGTCTTTCTAAATTTAAGATGCGACGGGAAAGATGCAATCAATTCAACAAACTCCTGGTCAAGAAAAGGGCTTCGTGCTTCAAGAGAATTCGCCATGCATGCGATATCCATTTTCACCATTAACACTTCGGGCAGGTAAAGTTGAAAATCTGTGGCGAGCATTTTTTCAATAAGGTCAATATCCCCGGCAGCATTCCAGATATCTTTCACAAGGGAAAAAGGGTCAAAATTTTGAATTGTATTTTTCATATCTTCGGAATAAAATTGTTTCTTAATATCAGGTGAAAAAGCAATAAGTCTTCTTGCATACGCATAATCAAAGCCATTTTTTTCTGCATCATCCAGCCATTTCCATATTCTAAAAAAGGTTTTTGAAGGAAATCTGGAATATTGTTTAAGAAAAAAATTACCAATGTTTGTTCTAAAAGAAGGCATTTTGTTATAAGCAAGAAAAATTTTCTCAAGAAGTTTTGTTTGCCAGTATCGTGTATATCCGGCAAAATTTTCATCGCCCCCATCCCCATTAAGTGCAACAGTGACATATTTTTTTGTTTCTTTCGCAACATAAAATGTTGGAATCATTGAAGAATCCCCAAAGGGTTCATTGTAATGCCATACCAGTTTTGGGAGAATTGAAATTATATCGGGGGTGATAATAAATTCATGATGGCTGGTGTTAAATCTTTGGGCAACAATTCGCGCA
>CAZSTE010000116.1:0-3938 GCA_964609735.1 uncultured bacterium | reverse complement strand
GTAGGAAAGGATTCCCTTGTCATTGTGGTAAGTTACTCGGGCAATACTGAAGAAACGATCGATGCCTATCAACAGGCAATTGCCCGCGGTTCTACTGTGTGGGTTCTTTCCAGCGGAGGAAATCTGGAAGAACGTGCCCGGGCTGATAAGAAACCCTATGTGAAGATACCGGCGGGCCAACCCCCGCGTTGCAGCCTTGGGTATCTTTTTTTCCCTGTTGCCAGGATGCTTTATATGCTTGGAATTATAAAGCCTGTTGTTGCAGAAAGAATTGCGGAAATGGCAACATATTCTAAAAGAAACTATGGGGTTGAAAGAACAAAAGGAAATAGGGCAAAGAAAATTGCAACGATAATGCATAATCGCAATGTTGTAATCTATAGCGGAAATTTTCTATATCCTGCGGTCTTGCGATGGAAAACACAGCTTGCCGAAAACAGCAAGCACTCTGTTTCCATAAATTGTTTTCCAGAAATGAACCATAATGAAATTATGGCATGGAGCCATCCCAAGTTTTTGATTGAAAATAGTGTTGTATTTTTCTTTTACGATGCGAATGATTGCCAACGGGTGAAACTACGAATGGATTTGACCCGTAAAATTTTTGAGGTAAAATCTATAAAAACCCAGAAATTTTTTAGTCATGGACGCAATCCTGCGGATAGAATCTTTTCTTTAATAATGCTTGGTGATTGGGTAAGTTTCTATCTTGCTATTTTGAATGGTATGGATCCTACTGAAATAAAGGAAATATCATATCTAAAAAAGAAACTTTCGTCTGTGGAGTAAGGATAATCTTTTTTGATTGTTACCAGGAGCCTATATATGAAAGAATTTTATTTTACCTCTGAATCAGTGACTGAGGGACATCCTGATAAAATTTGTGACCAGGTTTCAGATGCTATTTTGGATAGTGTACTGGCCCAGGATCAAAAAGGCCGTGTTGCCTGCGAAGCGCTTGTTACAAGAGGACTTTTGTTTATTGCCGGAGAAATCACAACTGATGGATATGTTGAAATACCTGTTATTGTTAGAAATCTTCTCAAGGATATTGGTTACACGGATATGTCATATGGATTTAATTATGATGCCAGCGCAATAATTACCGCAATTCAGGAACAATCACCGGATATTGCTCAGGGTGTTGATATAGGCGGCGCGGGCGACCAGGGCATGATGTTTGGTTATGCCACAAATGAAACATCCCAGTTAATGCCCTTACCCATTATGCTTGCCCATGCCCTTGTTAGACGGCTGGCAGAGGTGAGAAAAACAAAAATTTTAGATTATTTAAGGCCTGATGGCAAATCGCAGGTTACAGTAAGGTATAAGGACGACATGCCTGTTGAGGTTACAACGGTTGTTCTTTCCTCCCAACATGATGATGGTATACCCCAGAAAAAAATAGAGGATGATCTCAGGCAGGTTGTGGTGGAACATGTCATACCAAAAAATTTGCTAACCTCCAACTATAAACTTTTTGTTAATCCCACAGGCAGATTTGTCATAGGAGGCCCTCAGGCAGATACAGGTGTGACAGGAAGGAAGATTATTGTTGATACCTATGGAGGATTTGGTAAACATGGGGGTGGATGCTTTTCAGGAAAAGATCCGACAAAGGTTGATAGAACCGCTTCTTATTTTGCAAGGTATCTGGCAAAAAATATTGTTGCAGCGGGTATTGCAAAAAGGTGTGAGATTCAACTTTCCTATGTGATCGGTCAAAAACAGCCTGTATCCATTATGTTAAATATGTTTGATACTGAAAAAATACCATCAGACAAACTGGTTGAACTAATAAGGAAAAACCTTGATTTATCTCCGGCAGGAATGATAAAAAAACTTGACCTTCTCAGGCCGATTTACCGAAAAACAGCCTGCTATGGACATTTTGGCAGACAAGAGGAAGAATTTACCTGGGAAAATACAGACCTTGTTGATCTGTTTTCTGCCGCTTTCTAAATAAAAGTCTGAATATAAAAGGAGGTTTTTTTGACAGCACCTTTATTCAATATAAAAAATATTGCCCTTCATGTGGAGGGAAAAAGAAGAATTGATTGGGCCCTTCGCGAAATGCCTGTGATTAAAAATATTCGTGAACATGAATCACAAAATCTTTTCAAAAATCTTATTATTGGCGCCTGCCTTCATATAACCTCTGAAACAGCCAATCTTGTTATTACATTAAAAAGGTGCGGTGCAAAGGTTTTTCTTGCGGCTTCCAATCCTTTAAGTACACAAGATGATGTTGCGGCGTCCCTGGTGAAGGATTATGGCATATCCGTTTTTGGCATTAAGGGGGAAGACACCAATACCTATATAAAACATATACAACAGGTTGCTGAAAAAAAACCGCATCTTGTGATTGATGATGGAGCGGACCTTATTGTTTTTCTTCATAATCATCCCACCTTTGCAAAAAATGTTATTGGCTCAACAGAAGAAACCACAACAGGAATTACAAGAATAAAAAATATTGAGGCGGATGGAAAACTTCTTTTTCCTGTTATCGGGGTTAACCAGGGACAAACAAAATATATGTTTGATAATCGCTATGGCACAGGACAATCAACGATTGACGGTGTTTTAAGGGCGACAAATATCCTTATTGCGGGTAAAACCATTGTTGTTTGCGGTTATGGGTGGTGCGGCAGAGGCATCGCAAAAAATCTTAAAGGTCTCGGAGCCAGTGTTATAATTACAGAGGTTTCTCCCTTAAAGGCACTTGAAGCGCTGATGGATGGATTTCAGGTAATGCCTATGGAAGATGCCGCATCCCGTGGGGACGTTTTTATAACAGCCACAGGCAATACAAATGCCATTGGCGCAAATGCGTTCAGCAAAATGAAAGACGGGGTTATTCTTGCAAATGCCGGCCATTTTAATGTTGAGATTGATGTTGGCCAGTTGCGAAAGCAATCAAAATGTGTAAAACAGATAAAACCTTTTGTGACAGAGTACACAATGAAAACCAACAAGAAGATTTATCTTCTTGCCGAAGGCCGTCTTGTAAACCTTGGATGTGCAGAAGGACATCCTTCATCGGTGATGGATATGAGTTTTGCCGGCCAGTTTTTTGCTTTGAAGCATATTGTTAACAATACGCCCTCTACCGGATATTATCCAATGCCCGCTGAAATTGATGATAAAATCGCAGCTATTAAACTTGAAGGAATGTCTGTTAGAATAGATACACTTTCACCATATCAAAAAAAATATCTAAGATCCTGGAATCTTTAGTGATGATTTGTATTGGATTAACAGGCGGTTTTGGTTCAGGAAAGTCTACGGTATCCAGGTTGTTTAAACAAAGGGGAATTCCTGTTATTTCCTGTGATTCTATTGTAGGGCAACTTTTAAGAACAAAAAACATAAAAAAACAGATTGAGGAATCCTTTGGGAAACAATATTTCCTGGAGGATGGCAGGGTAAACAGACAAAAACTTGCAAAACTTATTTTTTCTTCGGCAGAATCAAGAAAAAAACTCAATGGTATTATTCATCCCATGGTGTTTAAAAGAATAGAAAATGCCCTTGACAGATATAGGAGAAAAAATACAATTGCAGTGGTAATTGAAATACCACTTCTTTTTGAGACCCGGAGTGAAAAACTTTTTGATATTATTATCACAGTTTCCGCGCCATATGAAATGATAAAAAAACGATTGGGAAAAACATATTCCATTTCTGACATACAGATGCGTAGAAAAAGTCAGATGTCGCCTGCCAGAAAAGAAGAAATGGCGGATATTGTTATTGATAATTCAGGATTACTCAAGGACACAAAAAAACAGGTGGATGAGATTGTGAAAAATATTATAAGGAGGTCTTCCCATGGTTGAAGAAATTAAGGAATTGAATGTTGCGGCATTAAAGAAAATAGCAATCTCGCGATTGCAACGGCTTGCCAGAGAAATGGGGGTTAATGGCGTTAGCGG
>CAZSTE010000115.1:1913-4009 GCA_964609735.1 uncultured bacterium | reverse complement strand
TTGAAAAAGGACAACATCCCGCAAGGATTAATGAAAAAACCAATATAAAACCTATAATACTTTTTTTGTCCATTTTATCTCCTTGTTATCGGACTATAATTAGTATATCCAATAAATTTGTTTTGTCAACGCACATCCCAACAAGGGCTATATGCGTTTTCAGCAATCTTCCTTAGCGTAAGACAATATATATCAATTGACCATAATGAATTTACATAGTTCTGCTGTCGAGTAAAAATAATATGACGGCTGTCAGGAGCCCAGGAAGGCGCGTCAGACAAAGAAAAATTTTCTGTAAGAATATGTCTTTTCCCTGTTGACCATTGATAAATTTCAATATACATATCTGTGCCGTATCTCACAGCGTATGCCAAATACTGGCCGTCCGGCGACCACACAGGAGCAGCGATGTAACTTGCCTGAATAGGCAATTTTCGGATATTAAATCCTGAAGAACTCATCACCCATAGATTTACCCTGCCATCCTTATCAGAAACAAAAACAATTTTTTCGCCATCAGGAGAAATGGCAGGCGAAGCGTTTACCCCTTTTTGTTCTGTTAATCTTTTAAGAATATTTCCTTCCATGTCGACAAGATAAATATCCGGTTTTCCGCTTTTGCTTAAAACAACCGCTGCCTGATTTTTATTCCTAAAAAATGATGCACAGGCATTCAGACCTGGTTCAGACAGAAATGTTTCAATCTGTCTTGTTGTTATATCAATATATTCAAGATACGGAAAGGTTTTTCTATAGGATAGGAATAAAACCTTTTTTTTATCTGGAAACCATCTTGGATAATTAATAATAAATCTTGCAGAAAGCAAACTCTTGGGATTTGAACCATCATAATCCGCCATCATAAGATCGTATATTCTATCCTTTTTTGTTATATATAAAATCTTACTTGTCGCCATGCCCGGCTTTCCTGTGAGGCGAAAAACTATTTCATCATTTACCCTATGAGCCATTTGAACGGCAGAACTTAGTGGATTCAACGCAAATTCAAAAAGCATTGTTTTTTCAAGGGCGTCGTATGCCTGTACCGTAAAAATATTTTCGTTCTTGCAAATTATTAAGATATTGGCGTTGTATGCTGTTAATGAATCATCCAGTTCCAGGGAAAGATTAACATCTTCTTTGAAAGACAGATTTTCAATTCTAAACCAATCAGAATTGGTCATGTCCTTTGAAAGTTGCATCGCAAATTCTTCAAGAAAATTATTTTTTTTGGCGTTTATTACAATACAGGCGCCGGTTTTCATTTCACCGGATGAGGTAATTTCAATTGTTACCCTGTTTTGGGCATTAAGCAGTCCGCAAATTAATAAAATCATACAACAGATTACGCGTCTTATTTTCATTCTATCCCCCTAACATTAAATTTAACCGCCACCTCAAGATAATCAAGATGATATGTATCTGGAAGCGGCAAAAAGCATCCAAGGTCTTTTACTGCCCGCACTGTGCTTTCGTCAAACTGTTTGATTCCAGAACCGGATTCAAGATATATATCTGTAATTGTTCCATCTCTGTGAATTCTAAATGAGACAAGGGCAATCAATGAATAATTCTTCTCACCAGCTGGCAGTCTCCATTTTTTTTGTATTGCGATTTTTAACCCTTCAAGATATTCCAAAGGAATAATATTTCCTGCTGGAATACCTCCGGATTGTTGAAAATCAACAGACATATCCATTGTTTCTTTTTGGTTAAGCGGAAAAATCCTCGCAGCAAGTGATTTTCTTCCTGTGGAAGCAGATTGTGATGGTTGTGATGAATCTTCTGACACGGTCGCAGAACCTGATGAACCTGCATATTGGGTTATTTTTTTCTTAATATCAGTCATATAATTATCAGGAGAAAATTCTTCTGGTTGATTTGCACCAAAGCGTTTTGCACCCTTGCTATTTTTATTAGAAACCTGCAATGTCTCTGATATCCCAGCTGTTTTTTGAGATTGTGAAAAAGCCAAGGCTTCAGAGGTTTTTGGGGCAATTGAGGAGATTACATTATTTGGAATAATGGCAGATGAAAATTCTATAGATGGAGAAAGGTTTAATAAATCAACCACATATATATTATCTGGGTTGCTT
>CAZSTE010000115.1:0-1813 GCA_964609735.1 uncultured bacterium | reverse complement strand
TATAGATGGAGAAAGGTTTAATAAATCAACCACATATATATTATCTGGGTTGCTTGTTTTACCCTGAAAACCTTGCATTACTAAAAATACAAAAGCCAGATGCATAATTCCAGATAGCAATAACGATTTCTTCATTTTATCGGATGCGCCTCGGTGGCGAGGCCGATCTTTTTAACATCCGCCCTTTTCAGGATATCCAGCACATCTATTAATTCCTGATATGAAATGTTTTTATCACCTTTCACAACTATTGCCACTTCTGGATTTTGTGATATTGTGCTCCTCACAAATGATTCAAGGTTTTCTATTCGAACCTGTTGATTTCCCAAAAATATCTGTTTGTTTTTTGCAATAGTTAGGATTACACTTTTGCTTACAGCCATTTTACTTGGCCCAGCAGATGGTAATTTCACCTCCATACCTTGTTCTATCATAGGCGATATCATAAGTAAAATTATTACCAGGGTTAAGGCAATATCAACAAAATTAACAATATTTATTTTGTTAAGGGCATTTTCTTTTTTTTCGTCTGATGAAACAACAAACATCTGTTTCATTGTTTTAGGGTATTGTAGATTGATTCCAAAACCGCATTTCCCTCGGTTTGGATTCTCCGTAATTGGCCATCAAGATAATTATAGCCAAGCGCCGCAGGAATGGCAACCAATAATCCCACAAATGTTACAATTAAAGCCTCAGACACCCCACTTGCGATTATGGATATGGAGGATGTTCCTGTAAGACCTATCCTGTGAAAAGCCATCAATATTCCCCAAACAGTTCCTAATAAACCCATAAAGGGCGCAACAGCTGAAACAGAAAGCAAAAAATCTATTCCACTACCAAGAGAGTAAACCTCTTCGTTACCAAACCTTTTAAGCGTTGTCAAAAGTTTTTCTTCTGTAAAATCCTGTTTTGTTTTTTCTCTGGAAACCCTGGAAAATATCCTGGACCATGGCGATTGAGGAATAGAAATAATTTTGCCCATGTAAAAATTGTTAAGAAATTTCTCATTTGCCTTTTTCGTTTTTTTGAAGGCTATAAATTTATCAATCATAATTGCCCAGCTATAGATTGAAAGCAGAACAAGAAGTATAAGGTCTGTTTTCCCAACCCAATCACAATGTTTCCAACTTGAAATCCAGATATTCTCCATTGTTATATCCCTGTTTTGTGATAAAACGCCCCCAGCCGGAATCGAACCGGCGCTACCACCTTGAAAGAGTGGTGACCTAGGCCTCTAGTCGATGGGGGCCTGATTTTACATAAAATTTTATTTTGTCCGGATTATTGTACCTGTTATTATATGAAGAAAATATAAACCCGTCAAAAGATGTATATCATATCTTATACAAAAAATTCGGTTTTCAAAAACTCTTCAAGCGCCAACTGCCACGGTCTGGGTTGAAAAAAGTTTCTGGCAAACAATGATGTATCAAGCGCTGAAAAACAAGGCCGGGGAGCTATTGAATCATGAAAATTATTTACGCTTATAGGAATAAGCAGTGATGTATCAAAATTATAATATCTGCAAATATACATGCCGAATTCATACCAGTTACACCATCCCTTATTACAAAAATTTAATAGCCCGTTAAATCTTTTTTCTACTATTTTACACAAAGCCACGGCAAGATCCTTGGCGTATGTCGGAGAATTGACAAGATCAGTGGTAATGGCAATTTTTTCTTTTCTTTTTAGTTTTTCCGGAAGAACGCTGGCAAAATTTCTTCCATTTTTTCCAAAAACCTTTGATGTTCTAACAATACAGTATTGTTTGCAGACATCCTTTATAATCTGTTCTCCCTCAAGT
>CAZSTE010000114.1:0-4020 GCA_964609735.1 uncultured bacterium | reverse complement strand
AAAACCAGCGCTTGAAAAAATTGTTAGCGAGGAACGCTCACATCTTGTTAGGTTAAGTCGGCTGTGGAAAAAATAGTCTGATAACCCTCTATTAGTTCGGCCTGACCACCTGCCAGGGGAAAAAA
Source organism: uncultured bacterium (assembly GCA_964609735.1). Lineage (GTDB taxonomy): Bacteria > Ratteibacteria > UBA8468 > B48-G9 > DTJG01 > DTJG01. Next base: position 3,895 of record CAZSTE010000114.1, on the reverse strand, counting down.
TCAAGGGTAAGCGTGGAAATCTTTGTTTCGCCGCCGATAAACACCGCATCAGGATTAGCAAGTATCTCCATTGGAAATTTGAATATATAATTTTTATTAGATTTGTCAACGAGTATATCGGTCAGGGCTATTTTCTTTTCATTATCATATATGGTTATTTTCCCATCCAGTTTCACCTGAAGTAATATTTTAGGCATTAATGAAAAGGGAATATCTTTCCTCCATGGATATAAATAAACCTTTACCCCAAATTCTGGTTCAAGCAATTTTTTGTCAAAGGCAAGGTTAAAAATTATTCCATCTGGATCTGTACCCAATTTCAGGTTATAAACCTTACTGCGTTTCAAACTTTCTTCCTGAGTAATTTCAGGAATTTCTTTGTTTTGAAGCATGGTAAAGGATATCTGCTGAAAAATCTCATTGGTTCGGACAAAGGAAAACATCCAGTTTTTCTTGCCCAATAGCTGCGATTTAAAACAATCAAGCGCGCAGGCCTTGTTATCTTTTTGAGTCCTGGTTAAGGCAAAGGATACCCAATCATCTCGTTGGCACATCGGTTCAGGTGGTTTCATCGTAATATTGGTAAACACGCCTTTGGGCTTTGGCCATCCCTTTGCATGAACAAGATAACAATAAATCTGCGGATACTCGATGTTTTTACAGTCAAGAAGTGCAAGATAAACAAAATTAAAAAGGGCCCGATGATCGGAATTTTGGTCGGCTGGATGGCTAACAAATATCCTTGAAGGTTTTATTTCTTCTAAAATATGTTGAATGTTATTTTCTATGTTTTCCGGTAAATATGCCTCTCCATATAATGGAGTATCAAGATATGGCACAAAATTTTTTCTGGTAAAAAAATTTTTAAATGGCTTTTGAGTGTTCCAGTAATTTTCCCACATTTTAAGGGTACCACAGTCAGGATATCCTAAAAATATGAGATTTTCAGAAGGAATTCCCATAATATTCGATGATCTTGTTGATTCCTGCCTTCTTATTTCACCCAGTTTTATATAGTCGGTTGGTGTAAGGGCGATTTTTTTTGTGTATGCCTTGAAAGCAAATTGATTATGATCGCCATTTGTCAGAAAAACGATATAAACCTTTCCATGTTTTGCCAGACATTCCTGGATTATGCCGGCGCATCCTATTATTTCATCATCTGGATGCGGAGCAAAAACAATAATTGTTTCGTTTTCACGCAGGGTTAGTTTTCCAACGTGGTTTGCTGATAATCTGCTATTGGCAGAAAGAAATGTACAGCAAAAAAGCATGCCAATAACCACTATGATTGTTGCGCAAGCGTGTTTGCAATTCATGCAAAATATTATACAATATCTTTGTGAATAGTAAACTTACCGCCAATTTTCAAAACGAAATAGAAAAAGCAGCGATTTCTTTTTGGTATGTGAAGGAAGGGGACGAAATACAAAAAGATAGTCCTGTTGTTGAATTTGTTACAGATAAAACATCCTTTACCTATACAAGTCCCTTTAATTGTAAAATAATTAAGATTCTTGCAACAGAGGGAACCAATATTACACAGGGTCAGGAGATAGCCGAGGTGGAAATAAAATGAAATCTATTGAATCTGAAAGAATTACAAATCTTCCGCCATATATATTCCAGCTTACCAATGACAGGCGGGCCAGGGCGAGACAGGAAGGCAGGGATGTAATAGACCTTGCCATGGGAAATCCGGATTTGCCGCCACCGCAGCCGGTTATAGAAAAAATGCGCGAGGTATTATCTGACCCTAAGGTTCATAGATACAGCGCCTCAAAGGGAATTCCGCACCTCAGAAGAGAAATATCCCTGTGGTACGATAGAAGGTTCGGCGTAAAGATAGACCCTGATGAAGAAGCAATCGTAACAATAGGGTCAAAAGAAGGCATCAGCCATCTTGCCCTTGCAATCTTTGATAGAGGCGATGTTGTTCTTACTCCAAACCCAACATATCCAAGCCATCTTTACAGTGTGATTATGGCTGGGGCCTCTATATATGATATTCCGCTTTTGCCTGACAATAATTTTATCCCAGACCTTAATCAACCAATATATGACAGATATCCTGGACCAAAAGCAATGATCGTAAGTTATCCGAATAACCCCACCACGCAGGTTGTTGAACTTGATTTTTTCAAAGACCTGGTTAAATTTGCAAAGAAAAATGACATTATTATTATCCATGATATTGCCTATTCCGAGATATGCTTTGATGGATACAAGGCACCCAGCTTTTTACAGGTAGAAGGCGCAAAGGATGTTGGCGTGGAGTTTTATTCCCTTTCCAAAACATACAATATGGCTGGCTGGCGGGTGGGTTTTATGGTTGGGAATAAGCATATAGTAAAAGCCCTTACAAAACTCAAAAGTTACTATGATTATGGAATCTTCACACCTATCCAGGTCGCTGCGATATGCGCATTGAGGTTAGAACAAAAATATATTGATACCACTGTGGAGCAATATAAAAGAAGAAGAGACACCCTGGTAGAGGGATTAAACCGAATCGGATGGAAGGTAAATAAACCCCGGGCAACAATGTATGTCTGGGCAGAAATCCCTGAACGGTTTAAACCAATGGGTTCGCTTGATTTTGCTCTTTATCTTCTTGATAAATGCGATCTTGTTGTTTCTCCGGGTGTTGGATTCGGCAAATATGGCGAGGGTTTTGTTAGAATAGCTCTTGTTGAAAACGAACATAGGATTAGACAGGCTATCCGTTCTATTAAAAAAATTTTCAAATAAAATTTTAACCTTCTTTATTTTCACCTACCTTAATTGTACAAAATATGGGCGGTGCAGGACTTGAACCTGCGGCCTTTACGATGTCAACGTAACGCTCTAGCCACCTGAGCTAACCGCCCAACAATATGTATCTATTATAACAAAATTTTAAAAAATAGAAAGTTTTCCGTGCACGTTTATTTCCAACCTTAATAGAATATTGTTTATTTTGCATCCATTCACCGGGCCTACTCATCAAAATAATCAGACATATAAAAACCTACTAAAGGAGAAATAAATGAATCTTGATAAATTTACAACAAAAAGCCAGGAAGCATTGATGCAGGCTCAGACAATTGCCCAACAAAAACATCATCAATATGTTGATGCTGTGCATCTTGCTCTTGGGCTACTTGAAACAGATTTTGTGCAGGACCTATTAAAACAAATGCAGGCAACCCATGCTGATATAAAAAACAGATTAACCGAAATTCTGGATGGAATACCCTCGGTTTCCGGTTCTTCAGGCCAGATGTATATGTCTTCCACACTAAACACCATCTTATTACACTCAGAACAGGAAGCAAAAAATCTTGGCGATGAGTTTATTAGTGTTGAGCATTTGTTGCTTGCGCTGTGCGAGATTGATAGCCCGGTAAAAACCATTTTTAAAAATGCGGGCATTTTCAAAGAAAGGCTGTTAAAGTTTATTGAAACCATAAGGGCTGGAGAAAAAGCAACAGATCCAAATGCGGAAGATAAATATCAGTCGCTCTCAAAATTCACACGCGACCTTACAGACCTTGCAGCAAAAGGAAAAATAGACCCTGTAATCGGCAGGGATGAAGAAATAAGAAGGGTCACACAGGTTTTGTGTAGAAGAACAAAAAACAATCCTGTCCTTATTGGAGAACCAGGGGTGGGAAAAACGGCAATTGTTGAAGGTCTGGCAAGAAGGATTGTTGCAGGTGATGTTCCTGAAAGCTTGAAGAACAAAAGAATTTTGGTGCTTGACCTTGGAAGTTTAGTGGCAGGCACAAAATATCGCGGGGAATTTGAGGAGCGGCTTAAGTCAATCCTGAAAGAAATAGAAAAAAAACAGGGCGAAATTATTCTTTTTATAGATGAATTGCATACGCTTGTTGGGGCTGGCAAGGCTGAAGGT
>CAZSTE010000113.1:0-4090 GCA_964609735.1 uncultured bacterium | reverse complement strand
TTGAAAGTTCCTTTTTCAATCATAAAAACAAAAATCATTATATGAAGAAAAAAGAAAATAGAAAAAGAAGAAGCAGTTTTGCTGATGCGCTTGATTCTATTACAAAACCATTTGAGGTTGCAATTAAACCTATTGAAGCAGTGGTAAATCCGGTTATTGTCAAACCTGTTGAATTCCTTGCAGAAAAATTTAATAATCTGATGAAGGCACTTGAACGAAAAAATAGCGAGGAAAAAATCTCAGATGTTGATGGATTTGTGGATAATCTTCTTGATAATATTAAAACCGCTGAAAAAAGTTTTTACCCTTTTTTAAAGGAAATTTTGCTTATCCACAATCTTGCCGAAGGTATGGCCACATTGGTAAATGAGATTGAAATCCTAAACATACTTGGCAATCAAATTCAAAAAACGATGAAGGTTGATTTTATTGTTGGGTTTCTATGTAATGAGGAGAACAAAGAACTAATTCCTGGTTATAAATTTTTACCTGAGGGATTTTCTCTGCCACAGGAATTTTACCTGTTTGCAAAAGAAAAGTTTAATTCTGGAGAGGTTCATTTATATGAAAATGTTTCTCTGGAAAGAGAAAAATTTAATATCCTTGTAAGCCCATTAAGAACAACCTCGGAAAAATTTGGAATTTTTTTTGTAGGTAAAAAATCAACCACCGAAGATTTTTCACCTGAAGAAACCACACCTATTATCGCGGGTTGCGCAATGGTAAGTTTTGCCATCAGTAATTTTAAATTAAATCAGAAAATACTCCGTGAAAAAAACCTTGTTCTGCTTGGCCAAGCAATCGGCACTATTTCTCATGATATTAAAAATTTGCTTACCGGACTTGAGGGAGGCATTGAGATGATAAATAACGCATTACAGGACAAAGACCTTCACGCCATAGAAACTGCAACAGCTATTCTTACAAGAAGCTATCAAAAAATAAAAGCATTGGTTTTTTCTATGCTTGATTATGCCAGGGATCGAACACCTGATTTACAAATCTGCGATTATAACAAGGTCGTGGCTGATTCCATAGCAGTAATAAAAGAATCTTTTAAGGATAGAAATATTAAAATTATTGAACATTATGATCCATCCATACCCAAGGTCGCGATTGATCCCGAAAGAATAGATAGAATGGTATCAAATCTTGTGGTAAACGCGATAGACGCTGTTGAAGAAAATAAAGGAACGATAAATATATCAACACGATACCTTCCTGAAAAAAATATAATTAAACTGAAGGTTTCAGATAACGGCAAGGGTATTCCTCGCAATGCGTTAAAAAAAATATTTGATTCATTTTATTCAACAAAGGGAACAAGAGGAACAGGTTTTGGACTGGCAATTGTTGAAAAGGTTGTGAAAGAACATCAGGGAACAATCAATGTAGAATCTGAAATCAATAAAGGAAGCACATTTACAATTCACATTCCTGTTAGAATATCCTAATTGTCATTAATGCGTTTTTGACGTATTAACAAAAGCGGGAAAACAATATCGCTTGTACAACAGGGAAGAATTACAGCAATCACCATATACACCAATACTGCGCCAAGATGATAAAACCAGTTTGTCAGTCCATAGCCAATCAGATAAAGAATAGAAGCCATTGAACTAACAAAAACATGGAGAGAATGCGAAAATATTACACCTTCCTGCTTTTCCAATGTGCCCGGAGCCAGAAATCCAGCAATAATGCCAAAAATAACAAAGGGCAAAATCATGGATGGGTGTTCAATAATACAAATATGAAGTTGCATATGCGCGCCCAGGAGCAATCCTGAAATATATGGAATAAAAATATCACTGATGCCACAGATGCCCGCTGAACCGACAAAACCTATAATTATCGCTTTAAAAAGCCTTTTTTCATTCTGCCAGAACATTGCTGTTGTTGCTATCGCGGAAAAAAGAAGGTGCACCGGATGAAAAAGATGATAAAGCTGTGAAGAAGGAAGCGAAATATCGCCTCCGCCGATAGGATAGCTTAAAAAATTCAAAACTCCCACTGTTAATAGCCCGAAAGAAACACTAAGTATTGAAAATGGAAGATGATGTTTAAGCTCGACCCACCAATGAACCTGATTTAATTTCATTTATTTTCCTCTTTCCCATATGTTTACCCATGAAAAAAATGGTATTTATTATGTAATAATCAGCGGTATGTTTATTGTTTGTATTATACCGTCATCTTTAATAATTCTCAAATTCGCAATTTCCACATTTCTTCTTTTTTTTCACATTTCAAATCATGCCAAGGATTGTTGAAAAACGGATGTAAATTTGATAAACTAAATATATGAAGGAACTAAAAAAGATTCTTCAGATTTTGGAAAAGGAATATCCCGACACAAATACTGCATTAATATTTAAGACACCTTTTCAGCTTCTCATTGCAACAATTCTTTCTGCCCAAACAACCGATACGCAGGTTAATAAAATCACCCCGCAACTTTTCAAAAGATTTCCGGGCCCAAAGGAATTTGCAAATGCAAAGATTGAAGAAATACAACAATTAATTTCATCCATCAATTTTTATAAAAATAAAGCGGCTAACATAAAAAAACTATCTGAAAAATTAATAAACGATTTTAATGGCAAGGTCCCCGATGTAATAGATAATCTTGTTACACTTCCCGGGGTTGCAAGAAAAACGGCAAATGTTGTTTTAAGTCAGGCATTTGGAAAAAATCAGGGTATTGTGGTTGATACCCATGTTAAAAGGATAAGCCAGAGATTGGGACTAACAAAAAACACAGATCCTGCGAAAATTGAAAAAGACCTTATGAACATTATTCCTAAAAAAAAATGGGGGGTTTTTCCATTCTGGCTTATACAACATGGAAGAAAAATTTGCAAAGCGAAAAATCCCTTATGTAATCAATGTGTTTTAGCAAGGTTCTGTCCATATTATAAAATAAAAAATGATTAAAATAAACCAGGGAAAAAATGAAAAAAGATGTCCATTTGATTAAAAAAAGAATTAAACAAATTCATATCATCGAAATAATACTCATTGTTTTTTTGATTTCCGGCTGCAGCTTAACCATTGGAACGAAATATCCTGAGAAAAAATCAAGCTCAACAAAAAAAGCAACCACTGCCAAACAAACCAATGGCGTATGGCATACGGTAAAAAAAGGAGAAAACCTATATAGGATTTCACTCTATTACCAGGTTTCACAACAAGAAATCAAAAAATCAAATAAAATGAAGGACGATAATGTTGTTGCGGGCCAAAAACTTTTTATACCAACAACAAAAAAACAACCCCCGGCATATGCTCTTACTCCTGACACAACAACGTCCTCCTCTGTGAAACAATTCCAGAAAGACGGGAATTCTTCTGTGCCTGATGTAAAGATTCTAAAAGATACAGAATTTATATGGCCGGTTAGTGGAAAAATTATATGCAATTATGGAGAACTTGGAAACAAAGGTATTGATATCCTCACCCAACCATCCTCACCGGTAAAAGCAGCAAGAAATGGAAAGGTTGCATTTACAGGCAACACCACAAAATATGGAGAAACAATCATCATTGAACATGACAACGATATATTTTCCATTTATGGTCATGACCTGATTGTAAAGGTAAAACAGGGACAATCTGTAAAAACAGGGGCCATTATTGGTGAAATGAAAAATTCTGGCCAGGCAAGAAGATATCTTCACTTTGAAATAAGATATAAAAATCAATCTGTCAATCCACTTAACTATCTTCCACAAAATTAAATGAGAAAACGAGAAGATTGGGAAAAAATTGAAGAAAAAATTCTTGCTCCATACGCGGTAAAAAGCAATCAATCCCTTGGACGAAGATATTCCGAACAAGAACATCCCACCAGAACTGCTTTCCAGAGAGACAGAGACAGGATTATTCATTCAACCGCATTTAGAAGATTGGAATATAAAACCCAGGTTTTTATCTATCATGAAGGCGATTATTACAGAAATCGCCTCACACATACAATTGAGGTACAACAGATTGCCCGTTCCATTGCCAGAAATCTCGCACTCAATGAAGACCTCGTTGAAGCAATTTCTCTTGCGCATGATATTGGACACACGCCATTTGGACATAA
>CAZSTE010000112.1:0-4107 GCA_964609735.1 uncultured bacterium | reverse complement strand
TATGCTGATGTTGTTATGGAAAAAGCAGAAGGTATTGAACCAGAAGAAGAAAAAGGGATAAGAAAAACAATGGACGACATGCTTGAAACCCTTAAAAAACAAAAAAATTATACCAGTGATACACAACTTTCTGTGGAAGACCTGAAAACCTTAATATCTGATTTTAAAGACCTTGTAAAAAAAAGGTTTGGAAAAGAATTTCCAGATAATCCCATGGAACAATTATGGGGAGGCATTGGCGCGGTTTTTGCTTCCTGGAATGGAAAAAGGGCGGTTGAATATCGCAGAATTGAAAAAATACCCGATGACTGGGGAACAGCTGTAAATGTTCAGGCAATGGTTTTTGGAAATATGGGAGACGATTCAGCCACAGGCGTTGCGTTTACCCGTAATCCCGGAACAGGTGAACATCAATTTTACGGAGAATATCTTATTAATGCCCAGGGTGAAGATGTCGTCGCAGGAATTAGAACGCCGGCGCCTCTTAACGAATATTCAAAAAATCAGCAGAGCATGCATCTACCAACGCTTGAAAAACTTATGCCGTCTGTTTATAAACAGCTTGATATAATTCAAAAAAAGCTTGAAAAACATTATAGGGATATGCAGGATATAGAATTTACCATAGAAAAGGGACGACTTTTTATTCTTCAATGCAGGGTTGGAAAAAGAAATGGCGTGGCTGCGGTTCGTATGGCAGCAGATATGTTTAAAGAAAGATTGATTGACGCAGAAACTGCGGTAATGCGGGTTTCTTCCTCGCAGATTGTTGAATTATTACTTCCCATGCTGGATCCAAAAGCAGAATCAGCAATAAAACCCATTGCCAAGGGATTACCTGCGGGTCCTGGCGGAGCAAAAGGCAGGGTGGTTTTTACATCAAAAGAAGCAGTTGAATGGGCGCAAAAAGGAGAAAAGGTTATTCTTGTTAGAGAAGAAACATCCCCTGAAGATGTGGATGGCATGCATAAGGCGCAGGCAATTCTTACCAGTAAGGGCGGCATGACATCGCATGCGGCTCTTGTTGCCAGAGGATGGGGAAAATGCTGTATTGTTGGCTGTTCAGATATAAAAATAACCCTTCACGATAAATATTTCACCACAAAAGATGGGACAGTTATAAAAGAAGGCGATTGGATTTCTTTAAATGGCACAAAAGGTCTTGTATATAAAGGTAGTTTACCGCTTGTTGATGTAGACCTTGATCATAATAAATCCTATCAGGAATTTATGAAAATTGTTGATAAACTTAGGAAATTACGGGTTAGGGCAAACGCGGATACCCCAGAAGATGCAAAAACAGCATTAAGATTTGGCGCAGAAGGAATAGGTCTCTTTAGAACCGAACATATGTTTTATGGAGAAGGCAGCGACAAACCATTGTTTCTTCTGAGAAAAATGATTATGAGCAAAACCGAAACAGAAAGACGATTAGCCCTTCAAGAACTTTTCCCATTTGTAAAAACCGATATAAAAGCAACCCTTGAAGCAATGAAAGGTTATCCGGTTACCATCCGTCTTCTTGACCCGCCACTTCATGAATTTGTGCCGCATGATGAAGAAAAACTTCTCGCTCTCGCTAAAGAACTCAATATTGATACAGAGGAACTGAAAAGAAGGGCAGAATCTTTAAAGGAAAACAATCCAATGCTGGGTCATAGAGGTGTACGGCTTGGTATAACCTATCCTGAAATTTCAGAAATGCAATTCAGGGCAATACTTGAAGCAGCAGGAGAATTAATTCTTTCAGGTAAAAAAGCAATGCCTGAAATTATGATACCAGTAACCTGCACAGCATCAGAAATTGCCCATCAAAAACTTATTTTTGACCAGGTTTATAAAGAAGTATGTTCAAAATTAGGGTTGAAAAAAATACTATTTATGTTTGGAACAATGATTGAAATTCCAAGAGCTGCTTTAACTGCCAATAAAATGGCAGAAGTGGCAGAATTTTTCTCTTTTGGAACAAATGACCTGACACAGATGGGGTTTGGCTTCTCAAGAGATGATATTGGAAGTTTTCTTCCTGATTACCTTGAGAATAAAATTATTCCGGCAGACCCATTTCAAACAATAGACCAGGAAGGTATTGGCGAACTTATATCAATAGGAATAAACAGAGGCAGAGCAATAAGGAAAGATATTAAAATTGGTATTTGTGGAGAACATGGTGGAGAACCTGATTCTGTTAAATTCTGTCATAGGGTTGGAATGAACTATGTTTCCTGTTCACCATTCAGGGTTGCCGTGGCTCGTCATGCAGCAGCACAGGCAGCTGTTGAGGAAAAAAAACAAACATCTTCAAACAAAAGAAATAAAAAAGGGCGTAAAAAAAATAAATAGGTTTGCCTATTTTTACCTGAGAGATAAATATCGGTAACATAGAATAATATATTCCAATCACACCAGATAATACTAGTTACTATTCAATAAATAACTGGTTTAATCAGGATAAATTGTTGGGTAACCCAATAAACAAAATAAACCAATTTATTGCATGAGATAAAAGAATAAATATACAAAAATTTCCTCGTACCCAATGGGTTGACCAATATAACAAATTTGTATGTAAAAGGTTTAACCAGTATTCTTCAGTATAATTCACAGTGAAAAATAATGAAGAATTATTCCTGGATTCCTACGTAGAAATGGTAAGTTTTTCTTTTGGCTACTTTCTGAAGAAAAATATCTGATAGAAAGCAAACGTTTTGTATACACAAGAGAAAGCGAATTATTTAAAAATTATAAGTTTTCTGGTCCGATTACATCCTTTATATAATGGGAAAAAATAAATTCAGGCCGCTCTGGTGATTCAAGATATTACTGGAAATTTTTTGAAAACAGAATGAAACTTTGGCGAATATTACCACACCAGAAAAACTCCAATGAACAATATTTTTCTCAGAACAAAAACATATTTCAATTCCCGTAAGAATATTTTTAGATATTCATTTATCCATAAATATATATTTGACAAAATTTAAATAAATTATAATGTGTAAATGTGCAGTAAAGGAATCAACAAATAGATTTTGATACAACGATAAATGAGGTACAAAAAATGGTAATAGGTCTTTTAGTAATTGTAATTATTCTTTTTCTTATAAACATCTGGGTTATCAGTCACCAAAAGTCCAATGCTAAATCTGTTGATTTTAAAAACGAATTAATAAAGATTGAAGCAGAACTATTCAGAATAGCACCCTTGGTCGCCAATGGATTTGCAGATAACAGAAATGAAATCCAGAAGTCCTTTAAGGATAGTAGAGAGGAGATGGGCAATATATTTAAAAATTTTAGTGAAACCTTGATAAAAATAATAAACGAACTTTCTATAAATCAAAAAAATCAGTTTGAAATATTTTCTGTGCAGTTAAATAATTTAATGAAATCTAATGAAGAAAAATTTCATGGTCTTATTTCCTCAAATGAAAATACACTTAATTCATTTAAAGAACAATTGAATAATTCAATAAAAGACAATAGAACAGAGCTTGCCGCTTCTTTAAAATCCTTTGAAGAAAGATTTTCTCAAAATGTTAAAGAATTTAATGAATTACAGAAACAGAAATTTGACGACATGGCAAATAGGCACCAGGCACTTAAGAATGAAACAGAAACTAAACTTGAGAAAATAAGAGAAATCCTTGAAAAAAGAATGGAAATTTTGCAACAGGAAAATTCTAAAAAGCTTGAAGAAATGAGGGTTACCGTGGATGAAAAACTGCAAACAACGCTGGAAAGACGATTAAGTGAATCTTTTAAACAGGTTGGTGACCGATTAGAACAGGTTCACAAAGGATTGGGAGAAATGCAAACATTGGCTGCCGGCGTTGGAGATTTGAAAAAGGTGCTTTCTAAAGTAAAAAGCAAGGGCGTTCTTGGGGAAATTCAACTCGGTAGTATTCTGGAAGATATTCTATCCCCAGAGCAGTATGAAAAAAATGTCGCTATAAAGAAAGGGTCTGGAGAAAATGTGGAGTATGCGATTAAACTTCCAGGAAAAGATAATAGTGGACAGGTGGTTTATCTACCCATTGATTCAAAATTTCCTCTGGAAAAATATGAATCCTTGGTAACCGCATACGATACCGGAAATAAGGAATT
>CAZSTE010000111.1:0-4129 GCA_964609735.1 uncultured bacterium | reverse complement strand
CCTGATTGATATAAACATGCCCATTTTTTATTTCAAGTGTTTCTCCCGGAAGGCCAACAAGTCTTTTTACAAAATACACCTTTGGATTTTCTGGATATCTAAATATAATAACCTCCCAGCGATGAGGTTGCCTGATTTTATAGATAATCTTATTTGCCAGAAGCCTATCGTGAATTTTTAGTGTGGGTTTCATTGATTCGCTGGGAATAACAAACGCCTGAATAAAAAACTGCCTTAAAATCAGCACCGCGACAATGGCCCACACCCACGACATTATTTCTTTTTTTCTTCTACTTTTTTTTGAAATCTCTGCCTTCATTGGTTTATTTTCTTGATTGTCCATTTTTATTATGATGTTTTTTATCGGAAATTGGTTGCATCTTTGCTTATCACATGTTTATAAAGCCGGGCATAATTTTTTACCATTGTCTCAAGGGAAAATTTTTCCGCAATCTCCTCTGAGTTTCTGCCCATTTGTTGTCTCATATCTATATTATCTGCAAGTTTTATTATTGCCTCTGCGAGAGCCCGGGGATTGCCTGGCTCCACCAGCAAGCCGTTTATTCCATCCTGAACAATTTTAGGAAGATCCCCAACAGATGTTGCAATAATGGGTTTACCACAGGCCGTCGCTTCCAGCGCAATTACAGGAAACCCCTCCCAAAGGGAGGGGATTATCACAATATCAAATTGTGAAATATATTCATAAATATCATCCATAAAACCGCACATACTTACGATGTGAGAAAGTTGCAGTTGTTTAATTTTTTGTTGAAGGAAATTCCACAAGGGTCCTTTTCCGATAATTATAAACTTTATATCATTTCTTTTTTTGTGTTTATGGATGATGTCGGCTGATTCAATAAGATTATCATAACCCTTTGCTTTCCTCAAATTTCCCACAGAACCAGCAATAATTCCATTATGCATGGGATTATCTGTTTTTATTTTTTGTTTTATTTCCCGGATGTCAATCCCATTGAAAATCACCAGGATTTTTTTGCCGGGTATGCCTGCTTTTTCCATAAGAACATTTTTGCCAGCAGTGGAATTTGAAACGATCACATTACACAAAAAACAGGTGTATTTTTCAAGAATCCAGTGGATTTTTTTCCTCCAGTTGTCTGTGCTTCTCTGGGAACAAACAAGCGGAATCCATATAAAAAACCTCACACATCTCGCAAAAATATTTCCTGTAAAAAGAAATGAGTGCATCATACAGGGTTTTTCCTTGAAAAACACAAAAAGACATTTTATAAGACCGTATAATGGATTTTTTTTAAGATTAAGGGCGTAATTTGTAATTAAATGACTATCAAGGGTTTTATGGAATAACCCTCTATGCTGCAATGTTAAAATTACCGGCTGAAAATTTAATGATTTAATTTGTGTGGCAAGCGAAATTATTATTTTTTCTGTGCCGCCTATTTCAACGCTTGGGGTTATATAAAGGATTTTATTTTTCATAGTAAGGGCCTGCGGAAGAAACAGAATTTTTAATTCTTTCCAGCGCCAGCATGGCATTTAAAACAGGATCCGGCGAAATATTTACCACAATTTTGCCTGAGGATTTAAACAAGGAAAGAATCTTTTTATCAGGCCCAGCGATGATGGTTGCATCTTTTAATTTTACAAATATCTCCTCGGTTGTGCATGTTGAAATAAGCCCATTTTTTTTTGACAGGTTTTCTGGTTTTTTAAAAAAACCATAGTGTAATGACCGGCCAACAGAAGGCAAAAAAACGGCTATATCGGATTTTCCGACAAATCTATATGCCATGGCATCAATCGCGCTAACGCCATAAACCCTTCCGGCATCCGCAACAGCTAGCCCATACGCTAAAGCAAATCCAAGCCGGATTCCTGTCCAGGAACCCGGACCTGAAGAAACAACAAAAAAATCAATCTTTTCCAGCGACATGCGGGTTTTTTCAAGAAGATTATCAATGGCTGGCAGAATTTCCTTACAGGCATCAAAACTATTCCAGGATTTTTTTGCCGCAATCTTTTTATCCTTCATTATGGCTATTGCGGTTTGTGGAATTGTGCATTCAATAGAAAAAAGATACATTGTCTATAATGTTGAAACCAGAATATCTGTAAGGAACCTGGTGTCTGTGGGAAAATCGGGACCAAGATTTTTCTTTGACACAAGGTCTACCACGGCTGTTCCAAAAGGAACCTTTCCCTTGAGAAGCAAAGGAAATTTTTCACTGTCTGCTGATATTGAAAGAAACAATTTCCCCTTGCTAAAAATCATTTCTTCTCCGGACGCTTCTAACTGAAAAAGCCAGTAATCCCGCATCCCCACAGAAAAATTATCTGTATTTTGTTCAACAAAATTTAGAAACAATGTTGTAATTTTTGTGGTTCCAATAGATAATGTTGTTGGAGGTAATTGCGCGCCCGCTATGCCCCGTACTGCGTAAAACGCCGAAAGCCCATCAAAGATGGTTCCTGAAAATCTTATACTTCCGTTTTTAGAACCGTACTGTTTTCCTGCTTTATATTTCTTAACCTCATAGGTAAGACTTTTTTTCTCCTGGTCGATAAAGGTTTTGGTGATACTACTTTTTGAAGAAGATGCAGAATAGCCATAATAATAAAAAGGAAGATTGGTTTTACTGTCTATGTAAGAATCAAATCTGTTGTATCCATAGCCAAATTTTGTCCATAACCCTTCTGGCACAGTAATGGCAACAAGATGATATATATCCTGTTTATCTATCTGTTCCTTTTTGCATACCAGAATAAGTTTTCCAACATTTGAAAAATTCCATTTTATTCTATATACAAGGCATTCTCCTGGAACGATGAAAATCGGACTTCTGGCAGATTTTATTTCAGGTAGGTTTTTATTTTTTGTTTTGCCAGCCTGAGATTTGCCGATAGTTTTTCTCGTTTGTTCTGCGGTATTTTCGCTAAGCCCGCTATCAAAACTTAAATTTTCTAATGGATAATATCCAAGACCTGTTTCAATCCTTGTTGTTTCATATCCTTTTTCAGGTGTCAGAAGCGCCAATGGCAGGGTTTCATCAGAAATATCTTCGGCAGGGATATTTTTTATTTTTCTGATAACTGTTTCTTCCCGTTCAGAACATCCGCTAAAAAACAACGCCGCCGCGATGCAAATAAACAACATCTGTTTCATTTTGATTGTCATTGTGTTTTTTATTAAGGACGCAATATTTTAAAAATGGTTTATTATCCCTATATTACCAAATAAATATATTTTACATTTTTTTACTAATATTGTCCAACTATTGTTTAACAAATTCCTTAAGAATTTTTTGAGATATATCCAAAAATTTGACAGGTTACATAAGTGAATTATTATATAGATAGCCATGGTAAAAAAAACCAATTTATAAAGGGGGTAAAAAATGAAGAAAAAACAGCAAACCAAAGGATTTACACTCATAGAACTATTGGTGGTAATTGCTATTATAGCGATACTTGCGTCAATACTTCTTCCAGCGCTGTCGCGGGCAAGGGAAAGGGCAGAAAGGGCAAGCTGTATGTCAAATCTCAAACAGATAGGCATTGCGCTTCATATGTATGCCCAGGATTTTGATGAATGTTTTCCTTATAATAAACGCTCTGAAAGGGCAATAACAAATTTTTGTCTGCTTTTTGGAAGATTGTGGAACAATTCTGGTGTTTTTCCTGATATAAAGGTTTGTCCAAACTATCTTCAGGACACAGGAACGCTTATCTGTCCAAGTTCACGAGTTGATTACAAATATATGGTTAATCCTGATGATTTAACACAGACCTTTGCCCCAGGACCTTACAACTGTTCTTATGTTTATGCCATAAGTGTGCCGTTTGATGAGATGACAAGTCCTGATTCAGTGATTGTTGCTGATATAATTATTGTACCTTGGTATCGCTGGATGGACCAGGATCCACTAACACTTTCATCAAACGACCATCATGGAAAAGACGGAATCAATGTCCTTTATATTGATGGACATGTATCCTGGGTGGCAGCAGATAAAAATGGCATACTTGACCCTAATCGTCTTGGAGGCAGAAGCAATGTTAATATGATGGATGGCTATGACGGAAACTGATGAGATAAAAAAATAAACAATATCTCTGGGAAGCTTGAAAATAAAAAAGGTTA
>CAZSTE010000110.1:0-4257 GCA_964609735.1 uncultured bacterium | reverse complement strand
CAGAAGCAAAAAGACCTTGAAACCCTTAATAGTCTTATTTTAGAGTATAAAAATAAGACCGCTCAGCCATCAATTGCTTTTGCGCCTGAAAACTTTAACCTATATCTTTTTATTTCAAAAGCACTGCAGGATTCAGGGCTTAAATCTCAGGTTGCAAGAATCACGCCTGTTAGTGAAAATATTCTTTTAAACGCGATTGAACAACATATTACTATTGTTCTTGAGGATATAGAACTTGCAAAACTGTTGAATTTTTTTGATGCAATTGAGAAAAAACAGTTTTTAACCTTTGGCTATGTTCAGATTTCGCGCAATCCACAAAAACAATTTCTCATTAAAGTGGATATGGAAATTGTTTCCTATAAGTCCAATGGCAAATGAAGATAGAACAATCTTTCTCATAGATGCAAACAATATTATCTACAGGTCTTTTTTCGCGATAAAAAACATTTCCACATCCTCCGGACAGCCAACAAATGCAGTTTTTGGTTTTGTGTCAAGCCTTTTGAAGATCTTAAGAGAATATAAACCTGTTTATATGGGTATTGTTTTTGACGCGCCGGGTCCAACATTTAGGCATATGCTTTTTGAACAGTATAAGATTGGCCGTAAACCGATGCCAGAGCCGTTGCAGGTTCAAATTCCAATCATTAAAGAAATTATACAGGCATTTGGCATAAGAATTTTTCAGAAGCAGGGATATGAGGCGGATGATTTATTGGCATCCATGGCAAGAAAATTTTCAGAGGATGGTTTTAACATTATTGTTATCAGCGGAGACAAGGATATGTTGCAGATATTAAATAAGAAGATATCTGTGTTGAATCCGATAACATGGAAGATCATAGATGAGTTCGCTTTTCATGAAAAATACGGATTCTTACCGGTTAATATTGTGGACTATCTTGCCCTTGTGGGCGATGCCTCCGATGGTGTTGTTGGCGTGGTTGGCGTTGGGGAAAAAATAGGAACCGAGCTTGTTAAAAGATTTAGGACCATTGAGAATATTTACAATAATATCGCCGATATAAAGGGTAAAATTTCTGATGTTCTTGCCGCAGGAAGGGATTCTGCTTTTTTAAGCAAAAAACTTGTTGAGCTTTGTTGTGATATCCCGCTTGACATAACCCACCAGGATTTAAAAATTGGCAAGCCCGACATAGCCAGACTAAAAGAAATTTTTCAAAATTTGGAATTCAGAAAATTTGAGGATTCGATATCGGAGATATTCCAGGATAACAATCCAGAACAACACGAGGATATGTTTGCTGTGGGAGAAGTTCTCGTTAAATTCAGAGAAATAATTGAAAACCCGGAAGGATTTAAGCAGAAACTGGAAGATAACGTCATTGTAAAAATTGGCACTGATATGAAGGAAAAGATAAAAACGCTTGCCTTAAAAAACATTTATCTTTCCCAACCATATTTTGATATTTCAATTGCTTCCTTTCTTATTGGGAAAAGATTTTCATCCGCAGATATATTGCAGGCGTATAAACAATACAGCCAAGAGTTGATCAAACAACAGATGGAATTTATTTTTTATTCTATGGAGATGCCTCTTATTGAGGTTCTTGCGGCAATGGAGACCAATGGGGTTTTTGTTGATGTTGATTATCTTAAGGATTTAAAAAGGCAATATGAGGAAGAAATAAACAATTTAGAAGAAAAAATTTTTGTTCTTGCAGGAGAAAGTTTTAACATTAATTCTCCCTTGCAGGTTGGAAAAATTCTTTTTGAATCGCTTGGACTTCCCCCAACAAGAAAAACAAAAACCGGTTATTCAACAGATACCAAAAATCTCCAGCATCTTCGCGGCAGGCATAAGATTGTTGACCTTATTTTCCAGTATAGAGAACTTTCAAAATTATGCAACACCTATATTGAAGGGTTTTACCGATATATCAACCCGTCTGATAATAGAATCCATCCCGAATTTTCGCAAACAGCTGTTTCCAGTGGCCGTCTTGCCTGTAAAAATCCGAATATGCAGGCGCTTCCAGTAAAAACAGAAAAATCAGCGTTGATAAGAAAAATTTTTATTGCACCGAATGATGCAATGCTTTATTCATTTGATTATAATCAGATTGAACTGAGAATCCTTGCTCATTTTTCCGAGGATGTTTTGTTATGCGAAGCCTTTAAGTCCGGCATAGATATTCATCTTGAAACCGCAAAATATCTTTTTCCATTTCGCCAGGATTCACTCTTTGAAGGCGAAGAAGCCGAACAATATCGTCGCATAGCAAAAACCATTAACTTTGGAATAATCTATGGCATGAACGCATATGGACTTGCGCAGCGGCTTTCCATTACACCCGAAGAGGCGCAGATATTTATTGACCAATACTTTGCAAAATTTCAGGGCGTGAGGAAATATATTCATCGTTCAATATCAGAAGCCCAAAAATGTGCATATGTTAAAACATTATTTGGAAGGAAACGATATATAGAGGAAATAAACTCAGAAAATAAAAATCAGCGGGAATTCGCATCAAGGGTTGCGGTTAATATGCCAATCCAGGGAACCGCCGCAGAGATTATAAAGCTTGCGATGATAAAAATTCATAATCTTCTTAAAAAGCGCAATCTGCAAAGCAGGATGATACTTCAGGTCCATGATGAACTTTTATTTGAAATTCCCGGTGGCGAACAATATCTTGGCGAAGAAATCAGAGCAATTATGGAAAATATCTATAAATTAAATGTTCCATTAAAGGTTGATGTACAAAGAGGAAAAAATTATCTTGAAATGGAAAAAATATAACGTGCAATTTTACCCCGGATATTGAAAATATAAAAAAGCTTAATTACCTCTTTCTGCCTCAATTTTTTTCTGATAGCCGCTTTCTATATATGCTTTTACAGGATCAACAGGTAGATTTTTCTCAAGTCGTGCTTTTGCAACGATGGGGCGGACATCCGCATTGATGGTGGCATTATTAAACAAAATATTTGCGGATATGATTTCGTCCGTATCCTGAAGGATGGACAATTTTTCTGTTTCCACAAGGATTCCTTTCGCAAGTGAAAGTTGAAGCGAATCGACAGAATGAACAAGCGCCTGTATCCTATTTTCTCTTCCACTGGCCTGGTCTATCATATATGCCCAATTCTTTTTTTGGTTTTGATTTATTATGACATCTCCTTTAACAAGCTCATAAAAAATTCTTGCCATTTCAGGAGTTGGTTCAACAGCGTGGTCGTCATCAGCGGCATATCTTGTGTTAAAGTGAAATCCACCTTTGATATTTTCAGAGATAAGCATCATAACAATCTGTTCAATATTGGTGCCATAATGATGATGTCCAAGGTCAACCAGCACCCCGACATTTGAACCCAGATTTTTTGCAATAGCAAAAGATGTTCCCCAATCAGGAATGGTTGTGCTATATGTTCCTGGCTCAAACACCTTATATTCTATAAGTATCACAATATCTTTCGGCATTTTTGAGTACGCTTCAAACAAACATGATTTTAATCTTTCATATGCTTTTTTCAGGTCAATCTGGCCTGGATATAGGGATCCATCAGGAAACCATAATGTTACCAGGCCGTTGCATAGGTTTTTTGCGATGGTGCCTGCAAGGATTGTTTGTTCAATATATCTTTTTTGTGTTTTTTTATCAGGAGAAATAAAACTTCCCATGTGGGAACCTGCGAGAAAATATGTTGGGTTTACTGCGCCAAGTTCAAGGTTTCTCTGTTTTGCTTCATTCGCCACCTTTTCTGCTATCTTATAATCGGCAATTATTCCATCCTCTGAAAAATCCCATAGCATATGGGTCGCAAAATTTTTTGTGCAGCCGGTAAGATTGTTAATAACCATCGCGTCATCAAGTTTTTCTTCAATATTTCGTGCTGCTGCCGGGGAAGAAAAACCGCCAAATCTTCCTCCACCAAATGAACCAAGTGCCCAGCCCGGTATATCTACCTGAAATATTTTAACAGCATCTATGGCATGTCTTACCCTTTTTTCACCAAATTCTTCACACAGCATTTCAAGCCCATTATCAATCCATTTTAATCCCATTGCCATTTATTCCCCCTGTTCAGATGCGTCTACGGTTATATATTTTTAAGATTTTATTTTTTTCCCTGTGATAAGATAAGCGGTATGTCCAACCATTATATCTTCTGGCCTTAATCTTTCTGCGTTAATACGATATTTTCTGAAAAGTATTTCGCAAACCTCAAGAGCCAGAACATCAAGATTTTCACATGCCTGTATTACAGCGGAAACCTGATTTGTTGTTG
>CAZSTE010000109.1:0-4289 GCA_964609735.1 uncultured bacterium | reverse complement strand
TGTTTTGCCTGTGGCTGTTATTTTAGATTAGGACCTTGGAATGGAAGAAAACGAAATAAATCTTTATGATTTTTGGATTGTTATTAAAAAAAATCTGCGACTTATTATAGGACTGTGTATCATTTTAATTCTGGCCGCTATGATTGTGGGTCTTTTAATACCCAAAACATACAAAGCAACTGCTTCTATTCTTCCTCCTATGGAAACATCCAATATGGCAGATCTCAGCAGTTTAATGGGTGTCGCAGGAATAAAAGGCATAACACCGCAAACAAGCACTTCTGATATTTTTATTGCAATCCTTAAAAGCAGAACAATGCTGGATGAAATAATAAACAAATTTAATCTTCAACAGGTCTATCGGTGTAAAACAAAGCAGGACGCGAGAAAGGTATTAGCAAAAAAAACAGAAATTACTTTGTCTAAAGAAAGGGTAATAGGTGTAAGCATTATTGATACAAATCCGGAAAGATCAGCCGCAATGGCAAATTATTATATTACCACCCTTGACCGGCTCAATCGCAATCTTAATATTACTGCTGCAGGCCAGATGAGAAGATTCATTGAACAGAGATTGGAAGAAACAAAACAGGCATTAAATAATGCAGAAGAAAAATTGAAGTTGTATCAGATGTCTCATAAGATTCTTGCGGGAAAAAATGTTGAAGAAACAGCAAAAACAGCCGGAGAATTACAGGGTAGATTAATGGCAGCAACAGTAGAATTAGAAGCAACAAAAAAATACACAACACTTCAAAATCCCGACCTTATTAAATTGCAAAATGAGGTAATAGAATTGGAAAAAGCCCTGACCAGTTTGCCTCCTTTAGAAACAGAATTAGCCAGATTAATCAGAGAATTAAAATCTCAAGAAACCGTATATGCATTGCTTCTCAGCCAATACGAACAGGCAAAGATTAATGAAGCAAAAGACACCCCAACGGTTCAGGTTCTGGATTGGGCAACAGTCCCTGAAAAAAAGTATAAACCAAACATAAGATTTAATATGGCTATTTCTGGAATTATTGCCCTATTTCTTGGAATTTTTATTGCTTTTGTAAGAGAATCTTTTCAAAGAAGAAACATAAAAGCAAATAAATCCTTGTAGGTAGGGGAAAATTTACCTACCCGCCTTTATTTTATTTCCGCCTTTATTAAAGGTCTCTCTCCAAGGGATTTTGAAAAATCTCCCCCCTACCCTGCTTTATTAAAAAAGGGAGAGAAAAAAGGGTCTTCCTTCTTTTATTATTTTCCCCATATTCCTTTACAAAATCAAGAAAAAATGGATAATTAATAAAAAAGGATATATCATAATATAAAAATGGAAAAAAGATTCTGGATTTTTTTTCTTGTTTGTTTAATGTTTGTTTTTACCTGCGGATGCGAAAAAAAACAAAAAATGCCGCAACCAGAAAGCCATTTCCAAAGCATATCGGCAGAAACAAAAATTTCTGCACAAACCCCTGTTAATAAGAATTCTTCAAAACAAATGTTTTATCCGATAAAACAAGAAAAAAAAACAAAACCGCCAGCATGGTTTGAACAACTTATATCAATCAATAACCAATATTATGAAGCCTGGCGTGAAAAGACAGAATCCAACACATCCCAAGCAGCTATTGCCTTATTGTTTTCTTCTGACAAACAACCAATTTCTTCCTCGCCATCTTTTATACCTTCGGGACAGGCATCTTCAAAACCTCAAACAGTTCAATCCCCATATACATCCGTACTTAAACAACCTTCCACACAGGGTTCAATTTCGCAATCATCTGGAGGCGGAAGCATCTCAACAGGGACTACTTCTTCTCAACCGGCTGATCCTGGAAAATCCACGCAACCAGCAGAACAGAACCCTCCGCCAGCGGAAAATCCTCCATCAGGCGCTGGGGTAAATGTGATACGGTCAATTCAGCCATTTACAGGCGGCGCGTATGTTCGTTTAAATATCAATGTTAGTAATAACAAAATCAATGGAATTATTATTACAGAGAATATTCCAGAATCTTACACTGTCGCAAGCGCGGCGCCTGGCATTTCAAAAAGAACAGGAAATTCAGTAAAGTGGCTTTTTTACGGCGCATCATTGACAAGTCAAACAATAAATTATGAACTTCGGGGAACAGGCAAGGCAACCATTTCTGGTTCATTTAGTTCATCTCTGGGCAGTGGAAGCATAACCGGCGATTCTTCTATTGGCGAATAATAGGCGCTTATTTAATGTTATTGAAATCCCCCATAATCCTATTTTATTATTTCCTCCCCTATTAAAGACCTCTTTCCCTTTATTATATTGACAAAAATGGGTTTAAAAAAGTATAATAAATATTATGCGACATCTCACAAAAATACTTGTTGCTGTGGGTTTGATGTTTGTTTTATTTCCAGCCAGCCAAACCAATATTCAGGCCTCTCTTAAATTGTCAGACATCCATGTTATAAGACATCTTCCAGAAAAATATTCTGGAGGCGAAACAATTGTTGTTAGCCTTGATATTAAACCATTTCTCCCGACTGAAGGAAAAATCATTGAAAAGGTTCCTGATGGCTGGAAACTGGTTGCAGCAACCCCTCCATTTATAGACCGTCCATTTAGAAACATGTATGTCTGGAAAACATCTGACACCTGTGAAATCATCACCTCTATTAAATATACCCTTGAAATTCCAAAAGGCAACAGGTCAAGAAAAGAATTCACAGGTTACATTGATATTGGAAATATCAGGTTAACCATTGTTGGTGATAGACATATATGGGGCGAATAAAAAATATTTTTGTTTTTATGTTTTTGATTGGATGTTTCATTTATCCAGCAGGTTGTATATCAACCCAAAAAAAAGAAACCACTCAGGTACCCTCACAAAAATTAGCCGCAGAAACAAAACCAATGATAACAACCGCAATAAGGATTCTCCCTGAAACCTGCAAGCCAGGCGACATAATCACAGTGAGGATTGATGTAATTCCAAGAAACAATGTTAGCGGTATTATTATAACTGAAAAAGTTCCTGATCATTGCCGTATAATTCAGGCAGAACCAAATTTTTCAAAGGTTCTTCCAGACGGCTCATATAAATGGTTGGAGTGGGCAAAACAGCTTGCGCCGTTTCGGATTGTTTATAAATTGGAAATCCCTGAATCAGCAAAAGGAAAATATAATTTTGAAGGATTTATTTCAACATACGATCAGGGTAATATGGAAATTATCGGGCAAAATTATATAAATGTTCAATAAGAAACGGTTCTTTGAAAATTCATCCATTCTTTAGCAAAGGATTCTCTTATTTTATTATTTCTCCCTTTGGCAAAGGGGATGAAGTGGGATTTTGAAAAAATCCACCACAACCCTGCTTTATGAAAGGATGGAATAAGAAAGGAAGAAAAATTATTGATTTGACACACAACCAGGACAGAATTTACTATTAACATAGGATAAAAACAAATAAACAGGAGGAATTTGTGAAAAATCTAAAATTTTTGCTGGTGTCCGTTTTTTTTATTTTTGGAATCTGTTGCATATCTTATGCAGCATGGATTGATGACTCTGATGAAATACCGGTTAGGGCAGGAGGTTCTGGAAGTACACAAACCGCTTTATACCAAGCATATTATGATTTAGGTGATAGCGGCGAGTGTTCCTGGAGTAAACAGGTTCCTCCTGAGATGGAAGGTTATTTTACTATTACTCTCCAACCAGATTTATTAGACAATACAAAAGCAACGCTTTCTGTTACAGCATACGATACAACGCCTGTTGGGTCTTATAATGTTTCAATCACAGCAACGCCTTCATCATCAGGCCAGGCCGCTACCAAAGATGTAACGATATTGGTTATTCAACAACTTGGTAGTATTGTATCTCCCACAATACCTGATGGAAAAGAAGAAACATCTCTACCCTCAAATATTCAGTTTACAGTTTCATCGGGGTCCGGTAATTATAGCTGGGCACTTTCAGGCGCGCCAACAGGTATAATAATCAATACAATCAATAATTCAGGTGTTCTTTCCGGGGCTCCGGTAATTGGCACAGCAGGCTATTACGACCTTATAATAACTGTTACAGACAACACTGCACCTTCTGTCAGCGCATCCACAACCATAACAAATTGGCCTGTGTTTCCCGCACATATTCCATTAGCCAATGAAGGTCAGATTTGTTATGTGGCGGATATTGTCAGGGATGCAAATGGAGATATTACCCAGACAGGAAATCTTTTTATAAAGGATCTTACCAGCGGTGTGGAAAGACAGATTACAAAATACGTATCCCCAAAAGGGGTGATTTT